>NZ_JAMOKU010000026.1:0-78146 GCF_023656845.1 Parabacteroides sp. Y3-G-102
ATAACCAATCGAATAATAATTTTTCTACATTTGCGTTACAGGAGATTTGAGGAAAGACACGATTGATCCCTTGTAAAATATATTTCTGAGATCTATTACAACTGAGTCTCGGCAAGACTATGGTTTTGTTGATAAACCGTAAATCACTCAACCATATATATTTATAATCTATTCCTCCTTTTTATGAAATCTCAGATCTATCAACTAAGCATCTTTTTAAACCTCGATTACAAACTGATTCTGTTCGCTTTATATCTTCGTTCTTCTTTTTGTTAGCCATAGTCTTGCCGAAACTCATTTACCTGTAAAGACGATTGCGAATATTCATGATAATAAAGATTGTATGCAGGAAATTCATGCCGATAAGGTTTTAATGATAGCGATCGGAAATAATGATTATATCAGTTATAATAAACTGTTTGATCGTTATTACGGGCGTCTTTGTCAGTATGTGTATAGTCTATTGATGGATAGAAATGATGCGGAGGATGTTGTTCAAGAGCTTTTCTTGAATTTATGGAAAAATAGGGGGAGAATAGAAATAAAGGAAAATGTATCAGGATATTTATATCGGATGGCTAAACATCTGGCCTTGAACTTTATCCGATCAAAGGTGCAGACGGGAAGTTTATCAGAGAATCAAGACTTATTACTTCTATCCTATGAGGATAATCAACTGGAAACAGAAGAGTTTAGGATCGCTCTTTATGATTGTATAGACCATTTGCCGGATCGGAGCAGAGAAGTGTTACTTCTTCACAGGGTAAAAGGATTGAAGCAGAAAGAAATATCGGAGAAACTATCTATATCCGTGAAAACAATTAAAAATCAAATATGGATGTCTTTACAGAAGTTGAAGGAATGTCTGGAGATGAAGGAGGTATAAAATAATGAGAAAATTTTCAAGGTTCGTATAGGACCTTTTTTTATTTGTGGTGTCATTTAAATAAAGACTAGACTCATGGAGAAGAAAAAGCAAATAGGAGAACACATCGTTGACCATTTATCGGAGAGGATGAATGAAGAGATCGTGGATCCGGTTCTGGATGAATGGTTGGCTGAGGATGAGTCTAATCAAGAGGATTTTAAACGGTATAAAGAGATCTGGAAAGAAACAGGCTCTTATCTGGAGCAAGAAACTTTTAATGCTCAATACGCATGGGATAAGATCGATCGTATCAATAAGGAGAGAGATAATAAGCGGAAACGCTTGGTGAATATCGGATATATCATTTCAGGAGTGGCGGCTACTTTATTGCTTGTCCTCGGGTTTTCGAAAATGGGAGTATTTGATAAACAGCCGGAAATGCTGGTTCGAATGACCGCTGATTACGGAAGCCGATCGGAGGTGGTCTTGCCGGATGGTTCCGTTGTTAAGCTGAATTCTGGATCTGATATTACGTATTCCTATAACGCAAAGGAGAATATCAGGGAAGTGAATTTCCAAGGAGAGGGCTTCTTCGATGTCTCGAAGAACAAGATACCGTTCGTGATCAAGATGAGCAATGGATTACGCTTAAAGGTACATGGAACTTCTTTTAATTTGCAAGCGTATACGGATGAAAAAACAGTTGAAGCCTCGTTGGTGGAAGGTTGTATCGAGTTGGATCATGGGAATGATAAGTTGTTAATGAACGCCGGTGACATGGCGATTTTCGATAAGCAAACCAACAAGATGAGACCGACATCGGGTGTGTTATCTCATTCGTACAGCTGGCTGGAGGATAAACTCTATATGGATCATATGTCGTTGGCTTCCGTCTGCAAATATCTGGAGAGGAGGTACGATGTAACCATCCATCTTCAAAAGGATTTGGGGAATAGTATACATTACGATGGAGTCATACAGGAGGAAACCATAACGGATATATTGGGCGTACTATCCCGATTGAGTGATATAAGTTATAACGTGAAAGGAAAAAATATAAGTATAACCTCTAAATAAAGTCTGCCTATGAAGTAAAGAACAGGAATCGCATGAATACACATGAAAAACGGGAAATGCTGGAACATTCCCCGTCATCTTTTTGATCATTAAAATTAGTGCTCGTAACACTAGTGTTAACAAACAATCGAATTACAAATATATGAATTTTTGGAATATAGCAAGGCCGGAAGAGTCTCCGGTCCTTAAAAAAACTTTGTCTATTATGAGATTGACGACATTATTCTCTATCGCATGTTCACTTCAGATCTCGGCCTCTGTCTATTCGCAAGAGACAAAGTTGTCTTTGGACGTTAATAACCAGACAATAAAGGAGGTTCTTTTCAAGATAGAGAAACAGTCTGGCTTCCGTTTTATCTACGAGAGCGAGAAGGTTAACCTGAATAAGAAAGTATCTGTACATGTGAAAGAGCAGACGGTGGAAACCATTTTAAAGCGTCTTTTCGCAGGGGAAGGCGTAAAGTATGAGATTACGGAGAATAATTTCATCTTGATTAATCCCTCTACAAAAAACGAGAAAGCCGCCCCTTCCTCACAAGCCGTTTTGCAAAAGAAGAATTTAGTGCAAGGTGTAGTGACCGACGAGAATGGAGAACCTATTATTGGCGCGAACGTAGTTGAGAAAGGTACTACCAACGGAACGGTTACGGACCTTGATGGAAAATTTACGATGGAGGTATCGGAAAACGGTGTCCTTCAAATCTCTTACATCGGATATGCCATGACGGAATTGCGTCCCGGCAAGGAAGCGAATTTGAACGTGAAGTTACGGGAAGATGCTTTGCAAATGGATGAGGTTGTAGTTGTCGGTTATGGTACGGTAAAAAGAGCGAACTTGGGTGGTGCCGTATCTACGGCCGACGCGAAAGCGTTTGAATCTCGTCCGATTCAGAATGCGGCTCAGGCTTTGCAGGGAGAGGTACCCGGTTTGACGATTACACGTGCCGGAGGCGCTCCGGGTTCGGACATGACCATGAAGGTTCGTGATGTCTCTTCTATCAACGGTGGTACTCCCCTTGTTTTGATTGATGGAGCGGAGGGAAACATTAATATGATCAATCCTTCCGATATCGAGAATATTTCTGTATTGAAAGATGGTACGGCCGCTATTTACGGTGCTCGTGCCTCGGATGGTGTTATTCTGGTGACAACGAAAAGTGGTAAGCGCAATCAGAAGACATCTGTTGCTTTTGATGCATATTACTCTATTAAGACTCCTGCGTTGTTAAGGAAACCGGCGAATCTATTACAACATGCGGAGATGGCCTTGGAGATCACCGATGGATCATTCACTCCAGAATACACGAGAGATCAATTGGACCTGATCCGGCAGAATAGTGATCTGGTGTTGACTGATGCGGAATGGGGGCGTTGGACCGGTTATCCGCAATTCTTCAAGGATCAAGACTGGAATGATATGCTTATTGGCAATGGTAATATGCAGAATTACAATGTCAATATCTCCGGCGGTGGAGAGAGATACTCGTATATGTTGTCTTTAGGCCATCAGCGGGAGGAAGGTATCCCTAAATTTGGTGAGGATGTGAACAAGCGTTACTTCGTACGTGCTAAATCGAGCGTCGAGATCTTCAAGAACTTGACTTACGATCTTAATTTAGCTTATGAGGCAAGCAACAGGGACTATTCCTCGGGTTTGACGGAAGGACAGAATATATGGGAACTGATTTATAAGACTCGCTCTTGGACTCCGATGTACAATCCGTCGGGAACTTTCTATACATTCGAGGGTTTCGATAATCCGGCTCAAGTATTGGAAGACGGGGGTATGGTGAATAAGACTACAGGTAATATAACGGTCAACAACCAATTACGCTGGAAAGTGATCGACGGATTACAATTGGTGGGGCAAGCCGTGATCCGTAAGTATGATCAGGATGAGAACGTGACGAACAAGAAAATCACCAATTACGATTGGGATAATAACGAGGTCCGGGAGAAACGTACGCCGAATAGCGCGGAGCGTCGTTACCAGAAAACTTTATCCAAGAACTTCACGCTCTATGCTGATTATAAAAAGAACTTCAATGACCGGCATGATTTAAGCGTGATGGTCGGTACTTCCCATGAGTCTGAGAATTATGATAGGTTCACGGCGAAGCGTATTAACTTCGACCAACAAGAAAATATGTCTTTGCAATTGGGTAGCGCCCAAGATCAAAACGCTTGGAGCGAGGGAAATCAGTGGACGATTAATTCTTTCTTCTCCAGAGTGAATTATACGTTTGCCAATAAATATGTCATCGAAGGAACGATCCGTGCGGATGGTAGTTCCCGTTTTGATCCGGATCACCGTTGGGGATGGTTCCCGGGTGTAAACGCGGCTTGGCGTGTCGGGGAAGAAGGCTTCATGAAAAGATTGGGTTGGTTCGAGGACTTGAAGGTAAGGGCTTCTTATGGAGAGATGGGTAATCAGTCTGGTATCGGATTGTATGATTATATTCAATTGATCTCTTTATCGAACGATTATTATCCTTTCGGGGCTGGCGTAAAAGGACAAATGGCTACGTCTGGAAATATTATTTCTACCTCTCGTACATGGGAGACGATCCAGACAACCAATGTGGGATTTGATTTCTCGACGCTCAATAACCGTTTATATGGATCGTTCGACTACTTCTGGAAAGAGAATAAAAACATGCTTATCCCGAAGACATATCCTTCTATGTTAGGTGCGGACGCTCCGAGCACGAACAGCGGCCATTTAAGTATTCATGGATGGGAAATCTCTCTAGGCTGGAGGGATCAGATCAAGGATTTCAGCTACTCGGTTCGCTTTAATATCAGTGACGCGAAAAACAAAGTCGTGGATCGGGTTGGAAGTAACCTGATCAAATTAGGTAATAACGAGACTCCGACCGGATATCCGTTGAATTCCTATTTCGGATATGAATTTGATGGAATCATCCAGAATGAGCAAGAATTGGAGGCGTATAAATCTCGTTTCTCGGAAGGGGGTATCCCGGGTGACTTGAGCGTAGGTGACGCTATGTACAAAGACTTGGATGGAGACGGGAAGCTATCCGTATTAGGTGATGGTAAAGAAGGCTCCGGTGACGTGAAATACTTGGGCGACAAGAACCCGCGTTATAATTTCGGCTTTAACCTGAGTATGGCTTGGAAGGGATTCGATTTGAGCGCTTTCATACAAGGAGTCGGCCGTAGGACGATGTTCTTGGAAGGGGAGAGCCGGTGCCCGATGCCAGAGGCATGGTATCAATCCGCCGAGTATTGGTATGGAAAGACTTGGACCCCGGAAAGAACGGACGCCCAGTATCCGGCGATCACGTTGAAGGATAAACGAAACTACAATTATTATGTATCTACGAACACGAAGTTTAACGTTGCGTATGCTCGTTTGAAAAACTTGCAGTTCGGTTATACGATCCCGCAGACTTTGACCTCGAAGGCCGGTTTGCAGAAGGTGCGGGTGTATTTTTCCGGCGAGGATTTATTCGAGGTACATAACACGCCAAATGGTTGGGACCCGGAGGAGAACAGCGGTAGCATTACTTCCTATCCGTTTACCCGTAATTATTCATTTGGTATAAATGTCGTATTTTAAAAATTAAAGCGAAAAGTCATGAAAAACTATCGGATAATATTGGGAAGCTTTATTGTTTCCGCTTTGTTCTTGTCAAGTTGCCAAGATATAGACCTGTTGCCAAAAGATAATATGCCGGACGAGCTATTCTGGAAAACCCCGGATGATTTCGAGAAAGAGGTCAATTGGCTCTACACACGTACCGAGACGTTCGGCACGAAGGATACGGATAGCGATATCGCCTATGAGTTGAACGAGAATACGACGAGCAACGGTACGTTGATCGCACCGAATACGGATGCCCTATGGGACTCTACTTTCATAGACCTGCGTCAGAGCAATATGATTATCGAGAAGAGCCAGACGTACGAGGGCGATCCCTCGGAGATCGAGCGGTATGTGGCTGAGGCCCGTTTCTTCCGTGCTTACTCGCATTTTCGGTTGATGGCGAAATACAACGATATCCCTATCTTGACGAAGGTGCTTACCGTAGATTCCCCGGAGTTGTATGGTTCTAGGAATAAGCAACAGGAGGTGGAAGACTTCATCTTGTCGGAACTCAACGAGGTGTATGCTAAACTACCCTTGCAGAGTGAGTTAAACTCGGATGAGGCGAGACGTGTAACCCAAGGCGCTGCCTTGGCGTTGAAAGCGAGGGTTGCCTTGTTTGCCGGGACTTGGGCGAAGTATCACCAGCACCGTTCGGACTATCAGCAGTTGTTGCAACAAGCGATCGATGCCGCTGCAAAAGTGATCGATAGTGGTGAGTATGCTTTATATGAAGGCTCTGGTGAGGAGAGCTACCGCTACTTGTTTATCAATGCGGGCGATAATTCAAAAGAGGGTATCTTCGACAGTCGGTACGAGACGGATATCCGCCACCATAGCGACGCGTGCCCTGTATATTGGGGATGGCGAGGGACGCCTACCCGTAAGCTGGCCGATATGTATTTGTGTAAGAGTACGGGATTGCCGATTGAGAACGCTAATTCCGGATTTGAGGGATATGCCACGATCAAGAGCGAATATGAGAATCGTGACCCTCGTATGAAACAGACCTTCTTGATGCCCGGAACCGACTATATCAGTCCGCAAGACGGCGCCTTGACCTGCCCGCCGCAATTTACCATACGTCCCGAGACACGTACGGGTTATAAGTTGTGGAAATATATGGCGGAGACTTCCGTTCCTTCTGACAAGGATGTATATGATTATCACATCATCCGTTATCCGGAGGTATTGCTGATATTGGCTGAGGCCACTTACGAGAAAGACGGGGCGATCAGCGATGACATCTTGAACAAGACGATCAATGTGATCCGTTCCCGGAAAGGCGTGGAGATGCCTCCTCTGACCAACGCTTTCGTGAAGAGCAATGGGTTGGATATGCGGACGGAGATCCGTCGGGAACGTACGATCGAGTTAGCGTTCGAAGGCTTCCGCAGGGATGATTTGAGACGTTGGAAGACGGCTGAGACGGAATTGATAGGTGCCATAAAAGGCATTAAGCTGAAAGGTTCGGAATACGAGAACTTGGATGTCTTGAACGAGGGAAATCCCGGTTTGACAGACGAAAATGGATTCTTGATTGTGGAACCGGCGGAGAATCGTAACTTTGTGACCCCGAAGCATTACTATTATTCCCTTCCGTTGGATGAGTTGTATCTGAACCCGAACTTGGCTCCGAACAACCCGGGGTGGTAGGGTAATGCCTTATATTCCGGTAAAAATGGCCTTGCACTGGTGTAAAATGCCTTTTTAGATCTAAGAAATGGCTTTTCACCCTCGCGAAGTACCTTTTAGATTTCTAAAAACGACTTTGCGCTTGTGAAATGCCATTTTTAGGTTTAAGAAATGGCTTTGCACCCTTGCGAAATGCTTTTTAGATCTCTAAAAATGATTTTACACCGGTGAAATGCCATTTCTAGAATATTTTATGAGAGTAAATGAATTTAAAATTGAATCGAATGTCATTCATAAAGAAGATAGGTCTTGTATGCTTTATCGTCTTCTGCTGTGCGGGATGCCGTAGCGCGGGAGAGAAACCGGTTGAGAGTGCGGCTGCTCCCCGTATTATCAACATCATCAATTTCATCCGCCAGACAGATTACCGGGTGGAGAACGCTGATAGTTTATTGTACGAGACGGTTTGTGAGCAAGTGAAATTGGTGAATAAATATGATTTACCGGCAACCTTCTTATTGCAGTACGATGCGTTGATCAACCCATTGTACCAAGATCTGTTGAAAAGTAAACTCAATGATCATTCCGAGATCGGCGCTTGGTGGGAACTTACGCAACCGCAGATCGAGGCCGCCGGGATCAAGTGGCGTGGCGAGCATTCTTGGGTCTCGCACGCGAATATCGCTTTCAGCACCGGATATACGAAAGAAGAACGGGAGCGACTGGTGGATGTCTATATGGCGAAGTTCAAGGAGATATTCGGCACGTACCCGAAATCGGTCGGCTCTTGGTTTATCGACGCGCATACCTTGGGGTATATGTACGATAAATATAAGATCGTGGCGTCGTGCAACTGCAAGGACCAAGTGGGGACGGATGGTTATACCCTATGGGGTGGTTACTGGAACCAAGCCTATTACCCGAGCCGGGTAAACGCCTATATGCCGGCGCAGACCGAGGAGGGGCAAATCCCCGTTCCTATTTTCCGTATGCTGGGCAGTGATCCTATTTATCAGTATGATGATGGTCTGGGACAAGAGCGTCAAGGGGTGATCTCCTTGGAACCCGTGTATGAGAAGGCGGGCATGGATCGCCGCTGGGTGGATTATTTCTTGGAATCGATCGTGGATCAGCCTTGTCTGGCCTTCAATTACGCGCAAGCGGGACAGGAGAACTCTTTCACGTGGAGTAATATGAGCAAGGGACTGGAGATGCAGATCCCTATCTTGGACTCCTTGAGGAAGGAAAATAAGATCCGGGTGGAGACGCTGGGCGAATCCGGTGCGTGGTTCAAGGAATGCTTCAAGGTTACGCCGGCGACGGCTGTCACTACGTTGACGGATGTCCGTGGAGAAGGCAATAAGACGGTCTGGTTTAACAGCCGTTATTATCGGGCGAACTTATTGTGGGAGAAGGGAACATTCCGCTTTAGGGATATCCATCTTTTCGACGAAGGCTATAAGTCCGCTTATATGGAAAAGCCCGGAGACGGGAACCAGTTCTTGTTCTATACCTTGCCCGTCGTGGACGGATTCATGTGGAGCGAGGGACTCGATCGTGCCGGGCTTCGGATCGTCCGATTAGACAAGGATGGAGATAAGGAGGAACTTACCTTGGATCATCCGGTAGTGACGGAGATAGGCAAGGATACCTTGGTAGTTTCCGCCGAAGACTCAAAAGGCCATCCATTCAAGATCACCTTCTATGAGACCCGCTTCGAGGTAGCCGCTCTGTCAAAGGAGGCGGATTTCTCATGGGCTTTAGAGCTAAAGGCTGCGGCAGGGAAGGAGCTACCTTTCACCGTTATAGAGGATAAGGCAGTCAACGCTAGCTTCGATGGTTTCAACTACGTGATCACCTGCGAGAAAGGCCATATAAGGAAACCTGAATCTGGTTCGGATTATGTCTTTAGGATATTTCCGTCGGATCAGGAAATAGTAATAGATTGTACAAATGCGAGAAAGTAATATGAATATATCAGTTTGGAGAAAATGGGTGATCGTATGGATGGTCGCTGTGCTCAGTGGTTTTCAATTAAGGGCGGCGGATCCTGTGGTCGTCCCGGCGAATACGGAACCGCTGACGATAGAAGGAAATCGTTTTGTCACCTTATGTATCATGATACGTACGACGCCTTGGGAAGTCTCCCGGGATGTCAAGTTACATCCCCGCGATGAGGTGGATTGGCATACGCTTGAGGGAGTACGTGCCTTGCGGGAGGCTTTCGCCACGAATAACCCGAACGGTCGTCTTACATGGGGATTCACGATGAATGCCTTGGAGGACGGACGGAAGAATTACCGGGAGATCCGTGATTATGTAGTGGAGTGCCAAAAGAAATATGGGGATGAGGTTACTTATTTCCCCGGTTATTTTCCTGCGATGTATCTACCCCGTGAGCGGGTAAACCGTGAGATGTCGGAGGCGATAGAGATCATTTCTAAAATGGTAGGAAATGGTTATCGTCCCCAATCGATTATGGGAGGTTTCTTATCGGCCGATAATCTAAGATATCTGGCGGAGAAAGAGAACATCCATGTGGCGCACGCCGTGATCTGGAGCCAGCATAATATAGACGGTGGTGGCGCTGACGGTTCTCCTTCTTATCCTTTCTATCCCTCGACGGAACACTTCTGCAAGCCGGCGCAGGGAAAAAGCGATTTCATCGATTGCGTGAATCTGGATGGCTGGACGATGGACTTTATCTGTGCCCGCCGTAGCGGACAGACCGGACATGGTATCGATGGATATAACAGCCGTAGAGGTGTCGGCCCGATCGAGACGTACAAAGGTTGGGGGCTTGATTTGGGGCATCGTGAGGTGATGCACACGGAAGCGATTCACTTTGATAAAGGTCTTGAGTTGAATGGCTTTGGCTGGGTAGCCAATATCTGGGAGGCGCAGATGGTACATGAGTTCGGGAAGGATCTCATCTGCGATGCCATGAAGATGTGGGTAACGGGTACCAAGGAACGCTGGCCGGATACTCATTTCGTTACGTTCGGAGAATTTGGCGAACTTTGGAGAAAACAATATAAATCGAACGACGACTGGAACTATCGCTTCGTAGAACGAGGCTCTGGTTTGGGAGACTCTTATAATAACTTGGAGATAAAATGGTTTATGAATAAGGAATTCCGCTTGGCCTTATTACGTGATTGGCATACGAAAAATTCCCCGGCTTATGTCATCGACTTTACCCGTTATGATTTGCCGGCTCATGAACCTGCCGATCCGACCCCGACAAAACCGGCTAAGGATTGGAGCTTGATCAACAAAATCAACCAAAAAGGTCTCCGCCCGCAAGATAAGCCGGTCTTGATCGATAAGTTGGAGAAAGAAGATCAAGATTTGATTCGGAAATATTATCCGGAATTATTTAAATAGTTGGTTTATGAAAAAGATTACCGTTGTTTGTTTAGCTCTTTGCTCCTTTCTTTTTGGGGGAGATCTCTTCTCCGTAAAGGCGCAAATCCTAGAGAAGTTCACATTGCCTACTCCATGGACAGAGGAGGCATTGAAGGCTGAGATTCCTTTACCGGAATATCCGCGTCCACAGATGGTGCGTTCGGAATGGTTGAATCTGAATGGTATATGGGATTATATGGGAGGAAAAGACCTGCTCGATCCTGTTACGGCGACCACTCCTCCAGCCTTTCCCGCGAAAGTAGAAAAGATACGTGTGCCGTATCCTCCGGAATCGGAATTATCCGGTATAGCTCGTGGGGGTGATACTTGTCTGTGGTATAAGCGTAGCTTCTCTGTTCCTCAAGCATGGAAGGGCAGGCATGTATTGTTGAATTTTGGGGCTGTAGATCGGATCTCGTCTGTGTTTGTCAACGGTAAGAAGGTGGGTACCCATACGGGAGGGTACGATGCTTTTAGTTTATATTACTGATTATTTGAAATCCGGTGAAAATGTCCTTGTGGTAGGTGCTTATGATCCTAACGACGGCCGGGCCGCTTCGGGCAAGAACGGCTCACGTGGAGATTATATTTTTACCTCCGGTATCTGGCAAACCGTTTGGCTTGAACCGGTAGAGAAACAATATATTTCTCAGATTAAGCTAGTGCCCGATTTAAAAAATAATCGGTTGGAAGTAATTGCTTATACGGAGGATAAGGAGTTAAAGGTAACGGCTATCGCGGATAATGGTACTTCAGAGGTGGCAAGAACCGAAGGAAATTCCAATATGAGTTTTTACTTGCCTATCCGGGAACCCCGTCTATGGAGTCCAGATGATCCTTTCTTGTATGGTTTGAAATTACAGTTGAAAGATCGAAAGGGTGAGATAATAGATGAGGTATCTTCTTATTTTGGTATGCGTTCTGTTAGTATGGGAAAGGTAGATGGTGTGCTTCGGCCTTTATTGAACGGGGAGTTTGTTTTCCATATCGGTCTTTTAGATCAAGGTTATTGGCCCGATGGCGCATTTACCGCTCCTACCGACAAGGCTTTGTTATATGATATAGAACTGGCGAAACGTGCGGGTTTTAATGTAATACGCAAGCATATCAAAGTAGAGCCTCAACGTTGGTATTATCATTGTGATAGGCTTGGCTTGATGGTTTGGCAAGATATGCCGAATCTTTGGGAGCCTTTGAAGCGACAGACATCACAGCTTGGGTGAAAAAGTACGATCCGAATCGTTGGGTAAACGGTATGTCGGGATATAATTACGCTCCGGGCTATCGGAAAGCTTATGGAGATCCCGGAAATGGAGATTTCGTGGATATGCATCATTATGGCAAGATCGAGCCTAAGGCGATCCCCCGTCCCGATGATAAACGTGCTGCGTCCCTTGGCGAATTCGGAGGAAAAGGTCTATTTGTGCGTGGGCATATGTGGCCTGTACGCAATGACGCTTATGAGATGATGTTGAATAGAGAAATCTTGACCGATACCTATGTATTAATGCTTACCGAGCTAGAGCAGATGATAAACTATTTCGGACTAAGCACGGCCATCTATACGCAGACTACAGATGTGGAACATGAGATAAACGGCTTGGTCACTTATGACCGAAAGGTGGAAAAGATGGATCTGGAGAAGGTTAAATACATCAATCAAGAGGTAATCAAATGTACACGGGCAAAATAAAGAATACCTAGTTAAGTTTATGGGAGTGTCCTCGGAAAAGGACACTCCTTTTTTATATATTTGGGCATCTTATTTTTCATGTTATAAAAAGGTTGGTAAATGAAAAAAATCGTTGTTGCTTCCGATTCATTTAAAGGCTCAGTATCTTCGATTGAAGTGGCTGAATGTGCCGAGTTGGCGATCCATAAGGTTTTTCCGGATTGCGAGGTCGTGAAAATCCCGGTTGGGGATGGGGGAGAAGGTACCGTGGAGACTTTGATTACGGCGATGGGTGGAGAAGCCGTATCTTGTGTCGTACATGATCCGTTGATGAGATCGGTCGAGGCCACTTATGGGATACTGGGAGATAATCGTACGGCGGTTATCGAGATGGCGACGGCGAGTGGTCTTACGTTAGTGCCTGTGTCGGAACGTAATCCCTTGAGAACAACGACGTATGGAACCGGTGAGTTGATAAAAGACGCTATGGATCGTGGTTGCCGGGATTTCTTGATAGGAATAGGGGGAAGCGCAACGAATGACGGAGGAACCGGTATGTTGCAGGCCTTGGGTTTTCGTTTTCTTGATAGAAAAGGGAATGAGCTGGGATTGGGTGGGCAGATCCTTAATCAGATTTATGAGATAGATTGCTCAAGGGCATTATCGCAATTGCGGGAAACTTCATTTACCATAGCCTGCGATGTGAATAACCCTTTTTATGGTGAGAAAGGGGCGGCGTATGTCTTTGCCCGCCAAAAGGGAGCGGACGACGCTATGGTCCGTTTGCTGGATGAGGGCTTGCGAAATTTTGCGGAAGTCATAAAAAGAACGGGACGAATAGAGATAGACGACATTCCGGGTGCGGGAGCCGCAGGTGGTTTAGGTGGAGGATTTGTCGCTTTCCTAAAGGCTGAACTTAAACCCGGTATCCAGATGGTTCTGGATGCCTTGCGTTTTGATGAATGTATACGGGGGGCGGATCTGATTATTACGGGAGAAGGTAAACTGGATAAACAGACTTGTATGGGAAAGACCCCATGCGGAGTATTGCAGGCAGGCATGAGACAGGGTATCCCGGTTATCGTAATGGGTGGTTCCGTAGAGGAGGTAGAGGCGCTTAATAAATCCGGGTTTCTGGCGGTCTTGCCACTTCTTCCTTATCCGGTTTCCTTGGAGCAGGCGATGGATAAGGATTTCACTTGCTGGAATATTGGGCGTGCCTTGGAACAACAATTGCGTGTAATCAAATATTATATGAATCACTAATACATGGGTATAATGAGTGCATGGGGAGCTTTTATCGGATTATTAGTGTCGATTTTCTTGATTATAAGAAAGGTATCGCCAGTCTATAGCCTTATTTTAGGGGCATTAGTAGGAGGATTATTAGGGGGTGTGTCGTTGCCGGAAACGATCTCTTTAATGATCAGTGGAGTAAATGACGTAACTCCGGCCGTCATTCGGATCTTGACGGCGGGAGTATTGTCGGGGATATTGGTGAAAACAGGTGCGGCGGCTTCTATCTCCAATACGATCATTTATAGATTGGGAGAACGGCATGTGTTTTTTGCGCTCGCTTTCGCTACGATGTTGCTGACGGCTATTGGAGTGTTTATTGATGTTGCTGTTATTACGGTGGCTCCGATTGCGTTGAGCATCGGCCGGAAACTGGCGGTTCCCCGGGGTAGCCTTTTGTTGATGATGATCGGTGGAGGCAAATGTGGCAATATCATTTCTCCAAATCCGAATACGATTATCGCCGCTGAGAATTTTCATGCGGATTTGTACTCTGTCATGTATGCGAACTTGATCCCGGCGTTGGTTGGCTTGTTGTTTACGGTATATGTCATAGGCCGTTTCTTACCCCGGCAAAATGGATTTTATGCGAACGAGGAGATAGATAACCTGCAAGCGGATCTCCCCTCCTTCGCCTCTAGCATGGTCGCTCCGGTAGTGACGATCCTACTGCTGTCGTTTCGCCCTTTATTCCATGTGGCGATCGATCCGATGATAGCCTTGCCCGTTGGAGGAATCGTTGGGATTCTGGCGATGAGGAAATGGTCATTGATTACGGACAGCCTCTCGTATGGACTCAAGAAGATGTCGAATGTCTCGATCCTGTTGGTCGGGACAGGCACTATAGCGGGAGTGATCAAGGCTTCCTCTATCAAGGATGTTTTATTAGATGCGTTATCGCATACGAATATGGGAGAGCTTTTATTGGCTCCGGTTTCCGGCGTATTGATGTCTGCCGCTACAGCCTCTACTACAGCCGGAGCGACAGTTGCCTCTTCGTCATTCGCGGATATTATTATCGCCGCCGGTATCAGTGGTGTCTGGGGAGCCGCTATGATTAATTCCGGTGCTACCGTGCTTGATCATTTGCCGCATGGATCGTTCTTCCACGCTACTGGTGGGGTAGCGGATATAAGCATTCGTGAGCGGTTGAGGCTGATTCCTTATGAGACCGCGATCGGCGCTATTTTGGCCGTTGGGACTATAATTGCTTATCTTACCGTGAATTAATTCTTTTCGTGATAAGGCTTAGTGTTTTCGTTTTGGAGTTATTCCCGAGTGTATTGGTCTACCTTGGATTTACGGTCATACAGATCGCATTTAGCCAGCATGGGTTGTCCGGCTTGCGCTATGTCTCGAAGGAGTGGTTACAGCGGATCGGCACGTATATGAAATGGCAATCCCTTGCATGCTAGTCTCTTTGGATATACTGATATACGATCCGGGATATATCCGCAATGATTGCCGCAGTTGCTTCCGGGCTCTCTTCCGAGTCTTTAGCGAATACCGCAATCGTATATCTTTCTTCATCCGGTAGGAAAACGAAACCTATGTCGTTCGTACCGATCAGTTGCCATCGGGCATTCAGGTCGCCCGTTCCTGTTTTATGCCCGATAATGGCATCGGTTGCCTCTAGCGGTTGAGCCAGCCGATCTTTTCCGGTCTCACATTCGATCATAGTCTGTTTGATGAACGTTTGATGAGGTTCGGTAAAGAGAGGGCGGGATACAAATAGGTCTAGCAGCTTGGCAGCATCCAGCGGAGAAGTCCAATTCTGATAGCATAATCGCAGGTCACGGTGCATATCTTCTTCTGTTTGGGAAATATATAAAGAAGTTGTGAGTGGTAATTTGTTTTGTTCCAGATAATGTATCACGGATAACGTACCTTATTATTCAGTGTAATCGTATCCTCGCCATTGATAATAACTGCGATTCCTACTTGGGCTTTTTTGTTGGCTATAGCTTCTCTCAATAATTTCTTTAATTCTCCTTTCTTGTCTTTGGCTATGACAGGTAGTGCGAATACAAGTAAGATTGAGAGAATCGTGCTAACGTATTTGTTCATGGAATATACCGTTTTTACGCGAAGGTAGGAAATTTTTCCATGTTCGGCTTGCCATTGGGTTATTGTATATTTTTCCAAAGGCGTTTACGATCTCATTATTTGTTTCTCAAAACACGTACGTGTTTTCCTGAATTCTCGTACATGTTTTTGAAAAAACACGTACATGTTTTCCCGAAAATATGATTGATGTTTTATTCTTTTGATTATTAATATATTATAGTGTAAGGTCGTTGAAGTACTTATTGTTTTTTTTACTTCTAGATTAACAGGAAATCTCAAAATGATCTCATCACCATATTGCCTGTCCATATATTTTTGATAATTAACCTTCGGAATTTGGGGCAGCCAAAGAACAAACAATTAAAGGATACTTCGCCTTATGGCAAAGGCGGCTAAACATCATTTGTTCGTGCAGTTCCATGGTTCCAGTAAGCCATCTGGATTACATCGGACTTATCCGAATGAATTTACCCGGGAAGGGACGCTCAATTATGAGAATTTCAAAGGATGTATGGTCACGACTGCGGATCATGATATATCTATGCCTTTTACCCGTTTATTGGCTGGAACTGCCGATTATCATTTAGGTGGGTTTCGGGCTCTTCCGAAAGACAAGTTTAAGATACAACAAAGCAACCCTTATGTCACTAGCACTCGCTGCCATATGCTAGCGATGTATGTCGTATTGGAGAGTTATTTGGGAATGATCTGCGATACTCCGGAAGCTTACGAAGGCCAGCCGGGATTCGAGTTCTTACAAACCGTACCGACTACTTGGGACAAAACGGTCGTACCGGATGCCTCTGTCAATGAGTATGTAGCGATCGCACGTAGGCATGGAGACGATTGGTACGTTGGGGCGATCAACAATAGTCAAGCCCGTAATGTGGAAATAGCCTTGGATTTCCTCGGTAAAGGAGATTATAAAGTAACTCTTTATAAAGATGCGCGAGACACGGATACCAATCCTAATCATCTTATCAAAGATACTTTAACTGTTACCGCAAAGGATAAAATAACAGTACCGCTCGCTTCAGATGGTGGTGCCGCTATGCATATTCAACCCGTATCCTTTTGATAAACTTTATTCTAGATAGAAAAGAGGTTCACTTCAAAAGGAAGGTAGCCTCTTTTCTAGTTATAATACGGGAACACGGCATGTAATTCTCTAGAGAGTTTTGCTTTGAATAGTTTACGATAGTTTTGCTTCATCAATTTTAATTTTCATCTTTGTAGGGAGACAGATGCTAGAGAATCGTTATTATTAATTACAATCTCATGAAGAAACTATTATTTCAGACAACCTTGTTTCTATTATTATGTAGTTGCATAAGTAAAATAGAAAAAACACCAGTAGATTATGTGAATAACCGGATTGGGAATATCAGTCATTTACTTGTGCCTACCTATCCCACTACCCACCTGCCTAACAGCATGTTGCGAATGATTCCGACTCATAATGAGTTTACGACGGATCGTATGGAGGGACTGGCCCTAAATAGTCCTTCCCATAGGCAAGGCCATTCATTGTTGCTGTTGCCTTATAGGGGGGACGTTAAGGAGTTCGGTGGGAATTTAAAATATCGATATGATCATGAGAAATCTACGCCTTATAATTATTCGGTGTATTTGGATGATTTCTCCGTAGGGGTGGATTTTGTGCCTGCTGCTAAATCGGCGATCTATCGTTTTCGGTTTGAGGATTCGGATCGACGGTTGATTTTGTTGAAAGCCAATGGAAAAGGAGAGATCGATATAAAGGATGGAGCTTTGTGTGGATATGATAATTTCGCCGGGATAAAACATTATTTTTATTTGGAGTTTGATGCCCAGCCCATTCAAGTTGATAGCCTCTCTCATTCTTTGGTATTTGCTGAATTTCCGGAATCGAAGGATGTGGTAAATGTCCGTTATGGAATTTCTTATATTGGAGTAGAACAGGCCAAGCGGAATTTATATAATGAAATCAATGATTTCAATCTGGAGAAATTGGCCTCGCAAGCTCGTGATAAATGGAACGACGTGTTAGGCAAAATAAAGATTGAAGGAGGCACGGAGGATCAAAAGACCACATTTTATACCGCCTTGTATCGGGCGCACGAAAGAATGATCAATATTTCTGAAGATGGTAAATATTTTAGTGCGTATGACGGAAAGGTACATGAAGATAATGGGGTGGATTTCTGGGTGGATGATTGGGTATGGGATACCTATCTGGCCCTTCACCCGTTGCAAGTGTTATTGAATCCGGAGGCTCAAGAACAAAAACTGGCGTCTTATATCCGGATGTATGAGCAATCCGGGTGGATACCTACTTTCCCTTGTGTATTTGGGGATGCGCATTGCATGAACGGTAACCATGCGGCAGGTGTCTTTGCGGATGCCTTGAATAAAGGCTTGCGGTTTGACGTGGAAAAGGCTTTCGAGGGTATGAAGCATACGGTGATGACTGAGTCCATGATCCCTTGGTACCGGGGACCTAAAACGGCCTTGGATGATTTTTATCATGAGAATGGCTGGTTCCCCGCTTTGCATCCGGGAGAAAAAGAAGAGTTTACGGAGGTAGGACCATTTGAACAGCGACAAGCGGCAGCCGTAACTACAGCCGCATCCTATGACGATTGGTGTATCGCCCAATTAGCTAAACATTTGGGAAAAGATGAGGATTATCGATTCTTTCAGGATCGTTCTTATAATTACCGGAATGTCTTTAACAAAGAGACTCATTTCTTCCATCCGAAGGATAAAGATGGGAAGTTTATAGAACCGTTCGACTATATTTTTTCCGGAGGTATCGGGGCTAGGGCTTATTTTGATGAGAATAATGCTTGGACCTATAATTGGGATGTACGCCATCATATTCAGGATTTAATAGATCTTTTTGGAGGCAACACTCCTTTTATTGAGAGATTGGATCAGTTATTTGTTGAGGATATGAAAATGTCAAAATGGCAATATTACGCTCTTCATCCGGACGCTACGGGCAATGTCGGGCAATTCGTGATGGGAAATGAGCCTAGTTTCCATATTCCTTATCTGTATAACTACGCCGATCAGCCGTGGAAGACGCAAAAACGGATTCGTATGCTTATGGAAAGTTGGTTCAGGAATGATCTGATGGGTGTTTGTGGTGATGAGGATGGTGGTGGAATGTCGGCTTTCTATGTATTCTCCGCTTTAGGTTTCTATCCGGTTTCTCCGGGAGTGCCTGTTTATACGATAGGTAGTCCTTTATTTGATAAATCGGAGATTCAGTTGGCGAACGGGAAAGTGTTTACCATGATCGCTCATGGGGTTTCGTGGGAAAATAAATACATTCAATCCGCTAAGTTGAATGGCGCCGAGTATAATAAGACGTGGTTTACTCATGAGGATGTCATGAAGGGAGGAACATTAGAATTGTTTATGGGAGACCACCCTAATAAGAAGTGGGGAGTGGGAGAAGGTGCGAATCCTCCTTCTGGTGAGTTTGTCGATTGATTTGGTTTGACGGCATGATTCTACGGTCAAAGATTCGTGAAATCATTTTGTAGATGTTATCTTTGCGTAAGTAAGTTACGAACAAGTGATTTATTCGTAAGTGACAAATAAACAGGAGGAGATATATTATGGCAACGAAGCAAATTCCATATGGCCTGACGGATTTCGAGCGAATCCGTACCGCCAATTATTATTATGTTGATAAGACTCGCTATATTGCGGAGGTGGAGCGGAACGCAAGTTTCTTTTTCCTTATCCGCCCGCGCCGTTTCGGGAAGTCGCTATTCTTGAATGTCCTCAGATGGTATTATGACGTGAACCGTAAGGATTCTTTTGAGGAACTCTTCGGCGACTTATATATCGGCTCCCATCCGACCCCGGAGCAGGGACAATATCTTGTACTGGATTTCAATTTCGCAGGCGTGAACCCAGATCCTGACGAGTTGATCCGCTCTTTTAATGATCACTGTGCCGCTCGTTTCCGGGAGTTTGCCTACTACTACGAACGTTTCTTCAATCCGGGCTTCCGGGAGAAAATGGAGAGTCTGCCAAATGCTGACGAGAAGTTGACCTACACGATCAGTGAGGCTAAACGCTTGAATCTCTCTATCTATCTCTTCATTGACGAGTATGATAACTTCACCAACGCTATCCTCGCCAATATGGGTGAGAAGCATTACAAGGCATTGACACACGGTACGGGCTTCTTCCGTTATTTCTTCAACAAACTGAAAGAAGGGGCTACGGGCGATGGCCCTATCAAGCGCATGTTTATCACTGGGGTATCTCCAGTGACGATGGACGACGTGACCAGCGGTTTCAATATCGGAGCCAACATGACGACAGATTACCGCTTTAATGGAATCATAGGTTTTAGCGAGGGAGAGGTACGGGAGATGCTGGCCTATTACAAGAGCGAGACAGGTTTTGAGGATAGTGTGGACGATCTGATCAACTTGATGAAGCCGTGGTACGATAACTACCGTTTCTCTACGAAGAGTCTGGACGAGCCTATGTACAACTCGGATATGGTACTGTATTTCATCAGCAATTACCTGCCCTTGAGATCGGCCCCGGATAAGATGATCGACAACAACATCCGCACGGACTACAACAAGCTCCGCCATTTGATCCGTCTCGACAAGCGGTTCGGCACGAACGCTTCGATCATCCAGGAGATCGTGAACAACGGCGAGACCACCGCAGTAATCAAGGATGCTTTTCCTGCCGAGGATATCGCCAAGCCGGACAACTTCAAGAGCCTGCTTTACTATTTCGGGTTGCTCTCCATCAAGGGTACCAAGCGTGGAGATACCCTTCTGGGCGTTCCCAACCTGACGGTACGTGAGCAATTATATACCTATCTGATCGAGGCTTACCGGGAAGCTGATGTCTTCTCAATAGAGTTATACAAGCTTCATGATCTGGTAAAGGACATGGCTTACGACGGAGACTGGAAGCCTGTGTTCGAGTATTTTTCCTCCGAGCTGGAGCGGCAGAGCGCTATCTGCGAGTTCATAGAGGGGGAGGCGCACGTGAAAGGTTTCCTACTGGCTTATCTAGGCTTGACCCGTACCTATATAATTTATCCGGAGTATGAGGCCAACAAGGGGTACGCCGATTTCTACATGATGCCCGACTTGATCCACCAGCCCGAGATAGGCTTTAGCTATATCGTGGAGGTGAAATACGCCCGTCGGGACGCTTCCGAAACGGAAATCGAGGCGTTGAGAGCCGAGGCCGCCATCCAGTTACGCCGTTACGCCGCAGACCCGAAGGTTCACGCTACTAAGGGGGATACGGAGCTTCGTCTTGTCACCTTGGTCTTTAAGGGTTGGAAGCTTGCTGTTTGCGAGATGGACTTGGCTTGATTTTGTTTTTATGCTATTTTTGATGGTAGATAATAATACGTTTAATCATCAAAAAAGGAGATATGAGCAAGAGAAAGAATAACCGCTTGGGCAAGGCGGGCATCACATTTTATACCTATGCCACCGAACGCATCCGGGAGAAACGTTTAGCGGGGAAACATAACACTGCCGATTTATATAGGACGACCCGTAATTGGATCTGCGCCTTTCTGGGTAGGAGAAACCTTTTTTTCCCGGAGATAACCCCGGGCTTAATAAGCCGTTTTGTCGCTTATCTGCAATCCGCCGGTTTGCGAGTGAATACCGTGAATACATACCTCAGCAACTTTCGCTCGATTTATAACCAAGCTTGCCGGGATGGTCTGTTGCCGGCTTGCGTCGTATCGCCTTTCGCATACTTGAACTTGAAGCGGGAAAGAGCCGGATCTAGGGCGTTGGGAAACGAGTCGCTCCGGGAGATCGTGACCTTGAAGTCTGAGGAGCCGGATTTGGCGTGCGTGATCGACTATTGTACGTTCGCCTATTTATCTTGCGGCATGCCTTTCGCGGATATGGCTCGCTTGACTACGGCGAACCTGTATGGCGAGGAGATCGTATATCGGCGTAAGAAGACGGGGACCTTAATCCGTGTCGGGATAACAGCGGGGATGCGGCGGTTGATTAATAAGTATGCGGACGCTTCTTCCCCGTACCTTTTCCCTATTTTATCTCCGGGTAGAGAGGTAGGGCATGAGGAATACAAGGCGATACTGCGTTCGTATAATAACTCGTTGAAGAAGATCGGTCGTGCGCTATCTCGTCCCATTCATCTGACCTCGTATGTTTTCCGCCATACATGGGCAACGAACGCCTTGCGGAAACAAGTCCCTTTATCGATCATTAGCCAAGCGTTGGGGCATACCTCGGAAAAAACAACACGTTTTTATCTGGCCTCTTTGGAACAGTCAGAATTGAATCGTGCGAACGCTAGGGTGACGGAAGAGGTGGATTTGCTTTTGGCGGCTGGATGATACCCTTATTCGCGAAATAAGGGGAATAGCCTATTCAGCATAAAAATTACCTATAATAGGCTATTTTCAACGGAAGGCTTGGCAAATGTAAAAAATATTATTGATAAACAATCACTTTTATCTATTTATTAAGAAATAGGAATTGAAGGGGATACAGATATCGTATCCTCTAATTAATCCAAATTTATGCTTATTGCGCATATATCGTGGATATGCGGTTAAAAATAGTGGTTATACGTGTTTTTTTTAGTTTATGTTGGACGTGCGATATCTCCTCCCCTTATTTCGCGAATAAGGGTGATAAACATTATTAAAAGGTAACGCCTCACTACCACGGGGCATTAAAGACAAAAAACATCATGGCAGAAGAAAAGACCATCTTGACCGTAGATCTGTACGACAACGTGTTAACCGAGAAAGCCGGTGATTACACCGGAAAGATCCGCATCACCGGAACCACGCGGACCTCAGACATCTCGAACCGCATCGTGAAGAAACGTACCGAGTATCGTCCGGAGACGATCACCAACATCCTCGACCTCTCCTACGACGAGATGATCGAGGCCCTCGCCCAAGGCCGTTGCGTGGTGAACAAGTTCGGGCAATGGCTGCTCACTATCAACGGCTCGTTCGACGGAAAGAAATCAGACTTCCGCTCTACGGAGAATAAGATCACCGTAATGTTCACCCCCAGCGCCACCCTCCTGAAGGCGCTAGAAAACATCTACGTGAACGCCGACGTAGCCACTGTGGGCCCGATGATCGAGAGCCTCACGGATTCTACCACGAAGGAGAAGAACCTCCATATCACTCCGAACGCCCCGGCCATCATCTTCGGCAGCACGCTGCTTATCAAGGGGGATGATCCATCTGTAGGCGTCTACTTCACCAAGGACGAGGAGGGCGCCACGCCCGTGAAGGTCTCCCTTATCGTACGTAACACCAAGAGCGAGATCATCATCCAGATCCCTCCACTCGCCGAGGGGCAGTACTGGCTGAGTGTCACTACGCAGGCAGGTGCGGGCTATTCTCTCGTAAAAGACCCACGCACCTACAAATTTCCCATACTCCTGACCGTTGGCGTAGGAGGAGGAGGCGACAGTGAAAGCCCGGACGAGATCTAGGCGCATAGCGGGATGGGAGAGCCTCTATACCTAGGGTAGGGAACACTGTTGCTCCCAGCCATGGGAACCGAGGCTTTCCCATGCCTATCAACCGGGGCTTTCCCACCCATGGGAACACCGTTGTTCCCATCCCCCTTACTAACGAATGTTAAATCATTTATTCATTATAAATTTATAATTCATGAGAAAACAACTTTTACTAATGCTGATCCTTTGCCTGTCGGCCACGATGGTCTGGGCGGAAAGGATAGATGTGTCCACGGCCCGCAAGGTGGCGGAGAACGTGGCTAATGCGGGTTCGGGCTTGCGCTCGGCTGGAGACTTATCGTTGGTTTATGCGGCGGCACCGGGAAAATCAAGTTCTGCGTTACGAAGCGGGACGGTTGATGGTGCTGTGGACTATTTCGTGTTTAATGTACCGGGAAACAAGGGATTCGTGATCGTCTCCGGTGATGATCGTGCTTATCCGGTTCTGGGACAATCGGACGAGGGTAATTTTGATCCGAATAATTTGCCGGACAACTTGCGTGCGATGTTAGCTTTCTATCAAAGCCAGATCACTTATGCCGAACGTAAAGACTTGGAAGCCTCGGTGAATATCCAATCCGAGTGGGGGCGATACCTAGCTGGTAATTTGAGGGCGGCTTCTACCGAGGTACTGCTTACGACCGCAAGGTGGGATCAAGGAGATCCGTACAATCGGCAGACACCCATCATTGATGGATACCATGCTGTAACCGGATGTGTAGCTACGGCACTTGCCATTGTCATGAGATATCATGAGTATCCGGTAGAGACTGTTACTAGCAGTAATAGAGTAAATGAATATTGGAGTGGACTTCCTGTTTCCTACGGGCCGTATGAGTGGGACAAGATGCCTCTTATTTATAAAGATGGAGAATTTACGGAGGAAGAGGCAAATACTGTAGCGTCCTTGATGTGGCAGATTGGGGCCAATGTTGATATGGGGTATTCTGTTGATGTAAGTGGAGCTAATACAAAGAATGCGATAGAGAGGCTTAACTCTGTATACGGTTATAGTGATGGCTTGCGATACGTTAATAAATCGGATTATCGTTGGACAGAATGGAAAAAGTTGGTAAGAGATGAATTGGAAAGTAATCGACCTGTTATTTACAGTGGGAATAATAGCGAAGGTGGCCATGCTTTCATTTGTGATGGCTATAAGGAAGATGAGGCTTTTCATATTAACTGGGGGTGGGGAGGTATCAGCAATGGATATTTTTTACTTTCCGCATTGGATTCCGACGGCGGGGATGATCCTTACGTTTTATATGGGATGGGAATAGGTATACGTCCTCCAAAGGCTGGTGATACGAAAATATATATGTTGAAGTATTTGTCTCTTGAACTATCAGGTCAACTAGCGGTAAATACAGATTTTACGATTAACGTAGGTGCGAAAAATATAGGGAATGCAGAGTTCTACGGTTCAGTGGATATGGCCGTGATCGGAGCGGATGGAAAAATCAAGAAGCGTATCAGTACGCCATCACCAGAGGTTTCAATTTGGATGCAAAAGTCTACATATTGGGATTTCAAATGTCAGCTGACCGAGGCTCTAGCAGAGGGAGAGAAAATTCTTCCGGTTTATTCAAGGGATGGAGAGAATTGGGTAGTCATGACAGGTACGGCTGAGGCTCCTTTATATATTGATATGAATGGAGTGCGAAATTCAAATGATGATCCGGACGATCCGAATGTAAGACCTATAAATGTGAGCATTCGTTGGAATGGTTTTGATGACAAGTATTTGGCAATAACGGGTTTGGATAACTCTGAATATAACGATTACAATACAGATAGGATTTCTTACGGTCTCGCCAATGTGGCGGAAAATGTCATTTTGCGTTATACCTTGAAAGATTATGCCGCATGGAAAGGACAATTGAATGTTTATTATGGTGATCGCGATATTTATAAAGCAAATCAAGGGACAAAGGCCGAGATCGGTACAGATGGCTCTTTCGACGTGCCGGTGAGCCTGGAGCAAATCACTAATGGGTCATATATAAATTATCTCAAGGTGCTGTCTGCCAAGGCTGGCGAGTTGGTTTACGATATTCAAATATATATCGAATCCGATATGGTTAATTCTAAGGGTGGGGTAAAAGATAAATCGATGGTATTTTTGAATCGCATCGAAGGAAAGATTACTCCAGACCCTGTCATTGGAACCGTGAATACGGAAATACCTTTCACTTATACTTTTGATAAGGCAGATCCTTGTCTTGTGGGAAAAGAGGTTAAACTATCTACATCTTTAGTTGCAGAGTCAATAGACCAAATTAAGTTATATTATGTAGATGGCGAACAGAAGACAGAACTTAAACTAGAGACGATTGATAAGAATTATCATTATACAAAAGAGCCATTAGCTGTCGGTAATCTTGCGGAGGGGGCTAGTTATCGGTTCTTGCTAAGTTCGGGGCGGCCAATTACAGAAGATGAATACGCAAATGTGTCTGTTTCTGTTGGGACTGTGGGAGGAAAGAGTGTTCCCACCGATAATAAGAACGCAAGTCTTATCATATCGGAAACTCCGATAACAACCCATAAGGTCCAAGTGAATTTGCAAGATTTGACTGTCCAAGACGAGGTGACAACTGTCATAGACCAGAAGTCCTTGGTGCTTGTATTACTTCCGAGTATGGGATATCAACTTCCATCTTCAGTTACGATTACGATGGACGGGAATACCCTAGATCCGGAAATCTATAGTTATAATCCAGCGAATGGATATGTATATATCAATAGCGTGACCGGCGATATCGTCATCACTGCTAAAGCCGATCCGATCCAAGCCGCCACATATCCCGTTAAGGCTAATTTGTCGAATCTGTCTTCTTCCCCTGCCATCGTAGACGCTACGACCGTGAAAGAAGGAGAGGCATTCTCTTTTACCTTATCAGCGAATAGCGGTTACATGCTTCCGTCAACGATTACGATAAAGATGTCCGGTTCCACTTTAGAGGCAGGAAAGGGATATACCTACGATGCCAAGACAGGCAAAGTAGAGATATTGAATGTGAGAGGTGAGGTAGCCATTACCGCTGAAGGAGTGTCTGAACCATCCGTTTATAAGATAACGGCAGAATTGAAGAACCTAACCTCCACGCCGGCCATTACCTCGGCTACGACCGTGAAGGAAGGCGAATCGTTCACTTTCACCTTGAAAGCCGCTACGAACTACAAGCTTCCGGATGCGATCAGTATCTTGAAGGGCAATGACGCATTGACAGCGGAAGAGTTCACCTACGACGCTAAAACGGGTAAAGTCGTGATCAAGGCAGTTTCCGGTGACTTGACCGTGAAAGCTTCCGGTATTGATGATCGCCATTATGAGGTGATACTCAATTTGGCTGGAGTTACTTCCGAACCTGCTTCTTTTGATCCGGTATTAGTTAATGGCAAAGTTGAATTGACCTTGAAGGCGGCTGAAGGTCATATACTTCCAACCACGATCACGGTGAAGATGGGTGATAAGACCTTGGTTGCCGGTACGGATTATACCTATAACACTTCCACAGGAGCTTTCTCTTTGGCGAAGATTACAGGGAAGCTCTCCATTACCGCACAAGGTGTGAAAAAGAGCTATTCAGTTACCGCTACATTGGCAAATATAACTTCCGATATCAAGTCGGACACTAAAGTTCAATTTGGTGAAGCCTTCGCTTGTGTACTTTCCGCAAATGAGGGTTATACACTTCCAACTGAGATCACGGTAACGATGGGTGGTAAAACATTGGTAGACGTAACTGATTATACCTATGATGCCGCTACGGGAAAAATCTCTTTGAAGAAAGTAACCGGTGAGTTAGCGATCACGGCGCAAGGCGTACAGAAGAGCTATGCGGTAGCCCTTACGTTAAAAGACTTGACTTCTGATATCTCGCAAGGCAAGAAGATTAAACATGGTGAGACCTTGACCGGTAAGTTATCTGTAGTGACGCCACAGTACGGGCTTCCTTCTACGATCGAGGTGATGATGGGTGGTAAAGTGCTGGCTGCTGGTTCCGGTTATACCTATGATCCGAAGACCGGGGAGATAGAAATAAAGAACGTAACCGCTGAGGTTTCCATTAAAGCTTCTGGTGCGGAGATCTTCCAAGTGAAAGAACAGACCGAGAACATAGAGATTAAGACTTCCGGAGAGACTGTGAAAGAAGGAGAACCATTCAAATGTGAATTAGCACCAGCTACGGGATACAAATTCCCTTATGTCATAAAGGTGATGATGGGTGGTCGTTTGTTGAAGCAAAAGAATTTGCTTAGGGCAGCAGGTTCTGAGTACTATACGTATGACAATACGACGGGAATAATCGAGATTGAGAATGTGGATGGCGAGATCGTCATTGAGGCTAAAGGTGTACAAGAGGGCTTCTTTGAGGTAATCCTGAATCTTGTTAACCTCACTTCCGATCCGGTTTCTTTCGAGCCTTTGGCTAAGGATTCCAAAGTGGAACTTACGCTGAAAGCAGCCTCCGGCTATACGCTCCCGACATCCATTACTGTGAAGATGGGAGAGAATACGCTAGCGTCTACGGATTATACATACAATTCTGGCACGGGTGCTTTCGCATTGGAGAAGATCACGGCTACCTTGGTGATTACGGCGGCAGGTAATAGGATTCCGGATCCGGAACCAGAACCGGAGCCAACCCCGACCACCTACATGGTGACATTGCCGGTTGTAGAGGGCGCTACCTTGATTGCGGAGTCTTCTACGAATGTAGAATCCGGCAAGAGTTTTGCGTTCACGCTGACTTTGAAGGACGGCTACAGTGCGCCTCAACTGACAGTGAAAGCGAATGGCTCAGTACTTGGTCCGGTATCAAGCGGCCGTTATGTGATTGAGAAAGTAACGAGTAATATCGTTGTTACCGTAACAGGCATCGTGAAAGATAATCCTACTGATAACGCAGAGGTAGATCCCAATGGCTTGCGAGTATGGGGAGAGAATGGGCGATTGCATATCCAGACTCCTGTTATGGACACAGCTTGTATCGTTACATTCGAAGGGCGTTTGTATAGGAACTTATCTTTGCCTGTAGGCGAGACTATCACGAGTATTCCACAAGGGTCTTATATAATTTATATTGGCAACCAATCCTACAAGATCCGCTTCTAGCCATTCTTGAGGAATCATAGGAAGGCGAGTCATTTGCGAGTGGCTCGCCTTTCTTGTTTAATAAATCTTAATATTTATCGGGGATATAAGTATCGTAAGCCATTAGAAAGTATATTCATGCGTAATCTCAATCTATTTATCATGAAATGTATATCTATCTACTTTGTGACCCTATTGTTACTGATGTCGGGCTGTGAATCCGGGCGGAGGATCATCTTAAAAGATCTTCGTTGTGAGAACTTGGAGAATCCGGTCGCGATCGACAATACCCATCCCCATTTTAGCTGGAAAATCGAGACAGACGGGCAAACTATGCGGCAAGCGTATTTTGAGATACAAGTAGCCACGGATAGTTCCTTGCTGGCTCAAGGCAAAGCCGATCTATGGAATTCAGGTAAGGTGGAATCGTCCGCTTCCGTGATGGTCCCTTATCGAGGGAAAGAGTTGCGATCTAGTGTGCTGGCCTATTGGAAAGTCCGGGTATGGGGCGATAAAGGGGAATCCTCGGACTGGAGTCTGGTCAATCGCTTTGGGATCGGGCTTTTGGATAAAGCGGAATGGCAAGGGAAATATATAGGGATGCCGGATGAGAAGAATCCGATGTTAAGGAAGAAGTTCGAGCTTCAAGACCGTGATGCCACATTACTCCTTCATGTAAACTCCTTAGGGTATCATGAGATCTATTTAAATGGGAGGAAGGTATCGGAAGATGTTCTCTCGCCTGCGGTATCTCAATTAAACAAAAGATCATTATCGGTGACGTACGATCTTACGCCGTACGCAAAGCAGGGAATAAACGACTTATTGCTTTGGTTGGGCCGTGGTTGGTACAGAAAAGCTACTTTTAATGCCGTTCATGATGGGCCGTTGGTTAAACTGCGATTGGACGAGATCCAAGCAAATGGTACCGCAAGTACGCTACTCGTTACGGATAGCTCTTGGGAAGGCCGGGGAAGTATGTATGGTGAGACCGGTACCGGTACTTGGTATCCCCATCAATTCGGGGGTGAATGTGTGGATGGGCGAAAGGCGTTGCCAGATTTGACAACCGCTACGCTTGACAAACTGGATTGGACGCCGGTATTGGAGGTGGAGGTACCCGGGATAGAGGTAAGTCCCCAGATGTGTGAGCCTAATCGAATACAAGAGATTATCCGTCCCAAAGGAATCAAACAAATAGGGGATAGTATTTGGCTCGTAGATCTGGGAAAGGCGTTGAATGGTTGGGTCGAGCTGAGTTTCCCAAAATTACCGGAAGGCCACCGGGTCCGTATGGAATATACGGATTGGTTAAATGAAAACGAAGATTTCAAGCCACAAGAGGAGAACGGACAGTATGAGGATTGGTATATCGGTTCCGGACAAGGCAAAGAGGTATTCCGAAATAAATTTAACCACCATGCGTTTCAATATATAAGGATATCCGGTTTGGCGAAAGCCCCCGAGGAGGTAACCGGCTATCTGATTCATACGGATTATAAGGATGCCTCGTCTTTCGAGTGCTCGGATCCGGACTTGAATGCTATCTATGCGATGATCAAATATACTTTCAAGAACCTAGCTTTCAGTGGTTATATCGTAGACTGCCCGCATTATGAGCGTATGGGATACGGTGGGGATGGAAATGCCTCTTGTAAGAGTTTCCAGACATTGTATGAGGGCTCTTCCGTGTATATGAACTGGATGCAGATGTGGCAGGATTGCATCCGTGAGGATGGGGGTATGCCGCATTGCGTACCGAATCCATACCCGGCGGGAGGTGGTCCGTATTGGTGTGGCTTTATTATCACGGGATCGTGGCAGACTTATTTGAATTATGGGGATAGCCGTCTGATCGAGCGATATTATCCGGTTATGCGACATTGGTTGCGTTATGTGGATGCGTATACGGTCGATGGGTTGCTGAAACGTTGGCCGGATACGGATTATCGGGCATGGTATTTAGGGGATTGGTTGGCTCCGGCGGGTGTCGATTATACGGCGCAGTCATCGGTAGATCTGGTTAGCAACTGCTTTATAAGCGATTGCCTCACTACGATGGAGAAGATCGCGAAGGTATTGGGGAAAGCGGAGGATGCCGCTAAGTATAAAGAGCGTCGCCAACGATTGAACGAGCTTATCCAGAAGACTTTCTATGATCCGGAGAAGAAACAGTACGCTACAGGCTCCCAGATCGATCGGATTTATCCGATGTTGGTCGGCGTGACAGATGAACAGCATATGCCCGAGGTAAAGGAAGGTTTATATCGAGAGACTTTGGAGAATTGTAAGGGCCATATCGGTTCCGGTTTGGTGGGTGTTACGATCTTGACCGATTGGGCGATAAAGAACGGAGAGGCTGATTTTCTCTATTCCATGCTGAAAAAGAGAGAGCTACCGGGATATCTATATATGATCGATCAAGGGGCTTCTACGACTTGGGAATACTGGTCGGGAGAACGTAGTAAGGTTCATAATTGTTTCAATGGCATTGGCGCTTGGTTCTGTCAGGCGATCGGAGGGATCTTGCCGGATGAGGATAGGCCGGGCTATAAACATTTCTTTATCAAACCGCAAGTGCCGGATGGCGTGACGTGGGCGAGGGTGGCGAGAGAGACCCCTTACGGTACGGCACGTGTGTCTTGGACTATGGAGAACCGATCGCTTTCCCTTGATCTGGAGATACCAGCGAATAGTACGGCGACCTTTATCGCTCCATTTAACGTATCGAATTGTGTGTTAGATGGGAATAATGTAGAAATATCGGCGGGTTCGATTCTGTTGGAAAGTGGAAAACACACGCTATCGCTGCCTGCGGAATAGGAATCATATGATTCCCTTCTTTTGGAAATAAATATAACTTAATACTACGAATATAACATGATTAAAGAAACATTATTAGCCTCTGCTTTCGGCTTATTGGGATTGGTTACCGTAGCTTGCGGCTCTCAAAAGAAAGATCTGATGGCGGGAACAGATTATGTAAATCCCTTTATCGGGGCGAGTACGAATACGGAGGCGGCCGGTGCTTACCATGGCTTGGGGAAGACCTTCCCCGGTGCGACCACCCCTTTCGGTATGGTACAGGTAAGTCCGAATACGATTACAGGGGGCGACAATGGTTCCGGATATAGCTACGAGCATGAGACGATCGAGGGATTCGCCTTTACGCAGATGAGTGGTATCGGCTGGTACGGTGATCTGGGTAATTTATTGGTAATGCCTACCGTGGGCGATCTGCGCACGAACTCGGGAAAAGAGGGGGGCGTAACCGGGTATCGTTCCCGGTATGATAAATCATCCGAGGAGGCCAAGGCTGGATATTATAAGGTATTGCTGAGCGATTACCAGATACAAGCGGAGGCGACAGCGGCTCCTCATAGCGGTATGCTGAGATTCGTTTTCCCCGAGAATAAGCAGTCTCGCATCCAGTTGGACTTAGCCCGTCGTGTAGGAGGTACTTCTACGTATCAGGCGGTTCAAGTGATAGAAGACCATACGATCGCCGGACGAATGGAATGTACGCCGGAAGGCGGAGGCTGGGGGAATGGTGAGGGTTCTTCCCGGTATACCGTGTATTTTTATGCGCAGTTCTCCAAACCGTTGAAAGATTATGGTGTATGGAGCGTGGATATCCCGGCTGGGCAGGATCGGCATCGGGAATTCGTGGAGAGCTCGGCTTTCCAGACATTGACAGCGAACGCAAAGATTTCGGAGAGACCAAAGGCATATGAGGGTGAGCACCTCGGGTTCTTTACGGAGTTTGAGACCGAAGCGAATGAGGAGGTTCTTTTCAAGGCCGGTATTTCCTTTGTAAGCTTGGAGGGTGCGGAAAAGAACTTGAAAGCGGAGATCAAGGATTGGGATTTTGACGCGGTACGTTCTCGTGCCCGCTCGTTGTGGGATACGGCTTTGGCTAAGATGGATGTCAGCGGTGGAACGGATGAGCAAAAGGTGATCTTCTATACCTCCTTGTATCATACGATGATCGATCCGAGGATTTACACGGATGTGGATGGTCAGTATATGGGCGCGGACGGAAAAGCGCATAAGTCGGATACGTTCACGAAACGTACGATCTTTAGCGGTTGGGACGTGTTCCGTAGTCAGATGCCTTTGCAAACGATTATTAATCCGGTATTGGTGAATGATTTGTTGAAGTCATTGACAACGATGGCAGAGGAGAGTGGTCGTGAGTACTATGAGCGATGGGAGTTGTTGAACGCCTATAGCGGTTGTATGTTAGGAAATCCGGCTATATCGGTCTTGGCGGATGCCTATGCGAAAGGTATTTGTAGCTTGGATATGGAAAAGGCTTATCGGTATGCGGATAAAACTTCGAGAATGTTCGGGAATGCGGAGTTGGGCTATACCCCGAATCCGCAGAGTATCTCCAAAACCTTGGAGTATGCGTATACGGAATGGTGTATGTCTCAGTTGGCGAAATCATTAGGAAAACAGGAGGATGCGGTTTATTATGCGAAGTTGGCTCAGTCTTACCGGAATTTATATGATGCGGAGAAACATAGCTTCCGCCCGAGAGATGCGAATGGCCGGTTTGAGGCTTGGCCGGAAGAGGGTAAGCTGAAGGAATGGTACGGCTGTATGGAATGCAATGAGCTGCAACAGGGGTGGTTCGTGCCTCACGATATTCCGGGTATGGTGGAACTGATGGGAGGAACGGAACGGGTGATTGCCGATCTGGATACGATGTTCGACAAGACACCAACGGATTTCCTGTGGAACGCTTATTACAATCATGCGAACGAGCCGGTTCATCATGTGCCTTTCTTGTACAATCATTTGGGACAGCCGTGGAAAACCCAGAAATGGTCTCGTTTCATTTGCGATAAGGCGTATAAGAATAAGGTAGAAGGCTTGGTTGGAAACGAGGATGTCGGTCAGATGTCCGCTTGGTATGTATTGGCGGCATGTGGTTTGTATCCGGTTTGTCCGGGAGATACTCGCTATGAGATATCCAGCCCGGTTTTTGAGAAGACTGAGATTCAGGTTGGCGAAGGGAATACATTTATCATACGAGCCAACCGAAATACCCCGGAAAACACCTATATCCAATCCGCTAAATTAAACGGGACGGATTATACGAGATGCTATCTTGATTATAAGGATATTATGAAAGGTGGCGTACTAGAATTGGAGATGGGGACTACACCGGACAAGACTTGGGGCATCGAGTAGAAATCTGTATATTTGTCCCCGTAGTTCCTTGAAAACAAGGCTACGGGGAATTAATCATTAATGTTCACTGATATGAATTGGATGAAAAAGGTAGCGGTAGCGTTGGTTTGTTTGCTTCCGCTCGGTTTACAGGCAGCGAAGGTAGATACTTTGCAAGTGAAAAGTCCTTCGATGAATAAAAGTATAGAGGTAGTCGTGGTAAGTCCGGATATGGCCGCGACGGAAGCGTGTCCGGTGATTTATTTGTTACATGGCTATGGCGGTAACGCTCGTACATGGGTCGGTATCAAGCCGGATCTACCTAAGATCGCTGATGAGAAGGGTATCTTTTTCGTATGCCCGGATGGTAAGAATACGTGGTATTGGGATAGCCCTTTGAACGCTGATGTACGGTATGAGACTTTCATCTCGGATGAGTTGGTGAAATACGTGGATTCCCATTATAAGACAGTGGCCGATCGTAAGGGACGTGCTATTACTGGTTTGAGCATGGGTGGACATGGCGCTATGTGGAATGGCCTTCGTCATAGCGATGTTTTCTCCGCGGCGGGAAGTACCAGCGGTGGCGTGGATATCCGCCCTTTCCCGAAAAACTGGGAGATGAGCGTGCAAATAGGTGAGAAGGCGAAATATCCGGAAAACTGGGAGAAGTACACGGTTATCAATTTGGTTCCAACCTTGAGGAAAGACCAGATCGCTTTGATCTTCGATTGCGGTGACAGCGATTTCTTTTTGGAGGTGAATAAGAACTACCACGAAGCGTTATTAAAACAAGGCATCGACCACGACTTTATCACTCGCCCGGGTAATCACGATTCACAATACTGGAATAATTCTATTGATTACCAGATCCTCTTTTTCTGGAAGCATTTCTTGAAGATGAAGGCCTTGTGATAAGACCGTTTGGCGATTTGACATTTTGACATTTTGTAAACTGAAGTCCCGGAGAACCGATTTTTCCGGGACTATGTACGACTCATTGCCAAATACGCAAGAAAAAAACAATAATTCGTTCATTGATAATACAATACCGAAAAACCGCCTTTCATTCTAGCGAAAATAATTCATCCTAATTCATATCCATTGACTTCTTCGGGCTATCCGATAGGGTTACGACTGGGTTCTAACCGGGTTACGATGCCTATTCACGACTATTGACAACCCTATTCGTGACTGTTTATAATGCCTAACGGCAGTATTGGCGTCGCCCAACGCGACTATACGTGTAGGCTTTTGTCGCCTTTCGTGCTTAAAAACGGGAATACTCTCACTTAAAAGGGCGTTTTATAGCCCCTCACGTCTACTGGTTGGGGCGATTCAAACGAATGCCTTGTCACGATTCGCATTCGAAAAGAAGCATAAAGAAAGTTTCCCGCTGTTATACTCCATATGTACGCTAATTTTCGTACTTTTGCCTCTTGAATCTTGAATATACGAAAGCGATGAATTATCAGATAGATGCTCCGGGTTCCGCTATCCGGACTACCGTAAAGCTTCCCGCTTCTAAAAGTATCAGTAACAGGGCATTGATCTTGAATGCGCTAAGTTATAGCGCATACGATGTGGAGAACTTATCCGATTGCGATGATACAAATTTGATGGTAAAGGCATTGAACTCGAACGATCGGGATTTTAATGTGGGTGCGGCGGGTACGACGATGCGTTTCCTTACTGCTTTCCTCTCGAAGGTGGTGGGCGAATGGACGATTACGGGAACCGAACGCATGAAGAACCGTCCGATCAAGGTGTTGGTGGATGCGCTGAACGCTTTAGGTGCCCGGATCGAGTACATGGAGAAGGAGGGTTATCCTCCTTTGCGTATTTTCGGAAGCGCCTTGCAAGGCGGAGAGATCTCGCTACCGGGAAATGTCAGCTCTCAATATATATCCGCTATCTTGATGATCGCCCCGTTAACAGAAAATGGGGTTACGTTGCATTTGGAGGGCGCCATTATCTCTAGGCCCTATATCCATATCACCTTGCAATTGATGGAGCAATATGGAGTGAGAGCCTCTTGGACGGAGAATACGATCAAAGTACTTCCCCAAGAGTATAAGCCGATTCATTTTACAGTGGAATCTGATTGGAGTGCCGCTTCTTATTGGTATGAGATCATGGCGTTATCGAAAAATGCTGAGATCGAATTGTTAGGTTTATTCAAGAATAGCTTGCAGGGAGATGCCGCCGGAGCGAAGTTGTTCGCTCAATTGGGAGTGGGCACTACTTATACGAAACGTGGAGTAGTGTTAAAGCATACTGGAAATATCTGTGAGAAATTGGTTTATAACTTCGTGAATGAACCGGATTTGGCTCAAACCTTTGTGGTGACTTGCGTGTTATTAAATATCCCTTTCCGCTTTATGGGACTTCAATCATTGAAGATCAAGGAGACGGATCGGATCGAGGCATTGAAGACAGAGCTTCGTAAATTAGGTTATGTGTTGACGGATCGCAATGATAGCATCTTGGAGTGGAACGGTGAACGCAAGGAACCGGAGTCGCATCCGGTAATCGCCACTTACGAGGATCATCGGATGGCTTTGTCATTCGCTCCCGCCGCTTTGGTACGTCCCGAGGGGATAGAGATCGCCCACCCGCAAGTGGTCAGCAAGAGTTACCCCCATTATTGGGAAGATCTTAAGGCCGCTGGTTTCTCTATTAGGGAATCAGCCCTTTAATTTTCAGTTTTCAATTCTCAATTTTCAATTGAATTATGTGGTACATTGTCATAAGTCTTATAGGCCTGGGTGTCGTAGCCGCTATCGCCGGGTATTTCCGGAATAAGAAACTTCAGAAGATGCTGGAACGGGGGGAGATCTCGGAGATCCCCGAGGCACAGGAGATCCCGGAGGTTTGCTGCGGACAGCATGAGACTTGCGAGCGGGATAGTTTATTAGCCGCCGTCAGCAAGAAAATCGAATATTATAACGATGAGGAACTGGATCGGTTCCAAGGAGTGGAAGCGGACGCTTACGATGAGGAAGCCGTTGAGGAGTTTAGTGAAGTGCTTTATACCCTCCGGGAAGTGGAGGTGGCCGGTTGGCTCCGTAGCCTGCAATTGCGGGGGATCAATTTGCCGGATGCCTTGAAGGATGAGGCATTCTTGATCATTGGCGAACGCCGTACTCATTAATTTAGGAAACGAATCATATGGATTTATTGCAATATGCCTTTTTTCAGAATGCCTTGATCGGGAGCTTGCTAACCGCTATCGCTTGTGGGATTGTCGGGACTTACATCGTATCCCGCCGGTTGGTATTTATCAGCGGAGGGATCACGCATGCTTCGTTCGGTGGTTTGGGCTTGGGTTTTTATCTGGGAACAAATCCGATCTTGATGGCGATGCTGTTCTCCATCCTCTCCGCTTTTGGCGTGGAGTGGGCGAGCAAGACGCAAAACGTAAGGGAGGATTCCGCTATAGCGGGCGTATGGTCGCTGGGTATGGCTTTGGGAGTGATCTTCATCTTCCTTACCCCGGGGTACGCCCCGAATCTATCCGCCTATCTATTTGGTAATATATTAACGATCTCTACGGCCGATATCTTATGGATTTTAGGGTTGGTGGTATTGTTGATACTCATATTCTCCCTTTTCCTCCGTGAGATTGTTTACGTGGCGTTCGATCGTGACTTCGCTGTCACGCAAGGCCTACCGGTAAAATGGATCGAGTATACGATGATGTGCTTTATCGCCATGACAATTGTTCTTTCGATCCGTTTGGTAGGGATTATGCTATTGATGAGTTTGCTGACCTTGCCTCAAATAACGGTGAACCTGTTTACTTCCGACTTCAAGAAGATCATGTGGGGAAGTATCGCGATCGGCTTTCTGGGTTGCGTCTCCGGACTGGTTCTTTCTTATTTCCTGAACGTGCCTTCCGGTGCGTTTATCATCTTGTTTTTGGTGGTCCTCTTTTTGGCCTTGAAAGCAATAAAACCGTTGTTACGGCGTTAATTAAAGAATGAAAAAAGGGTTTTATTACATAGTGGCGTTATTAACGGTACTCTTGCTTTGGTCGTGCAGCACGAAGAAGAACACGAAAGCGAGCCGTTTTTATCATGCCTTTACGACCCGTTATAATATTTATTTCAATGGAAAACAAGCCTTTGACGAGGCACTGAAAAGCCAACAGGACGGATATAAAGAGAACTATTCCGACAGGATCTATATGTATCCGATTAGCGCCCAGCCTAAAGACAAAGCCGAGCCGGGCGGCCCTTTCGACCGGACGATCGAGAAAAGTAATAAAGCTATTAAACTACACTCCATAAAAGCGAAACCGGCCAAGAAACCGGGCTGGCGGAATAATCCCAAACTACGTGCTATCCAAGAACAAGAGGAGTATAACCCTTTCTTAAAGAATAGTTGGCTGATCATGGGACAGGCGCAATTCTACAATGCCGATTTCCTGCAAGCCTCCGCTACCTTTTCCTATATAGCTCGTCATTACGCGAAGGACGAGGAGGTCGTGGCCGAGGCCCGTTTGTGGCAAGCCCGTTGTTATTCCGAGATGGGTTGGTTCTATGAATCCGAGGATATCTTGGATAAGATGAACAAGAACGGTATTCCTGCTTCCGCTTTGAAGCAATATGCGGCGGTGTATGCCGATTATTTGATCAAGAACGGGCAGTTCGAGGATGCCATCCCTTATCTGAAGACCGCTATCAAGGCGGAGAAAAACCGGAAGCAACGTACCCGGATGAAGTATCTTTTGGGACAAATCTATGCGGATCAAGAATTAGATGGCTTGGCTTATAAGACCTTTGGTGAGGTAGCCCGTTCGAATCCTCCGTATGAGTTGGAATTTGCCTCACGTATCCGTCAGACAGAAGTATTCTCGGGTACGAATTACTTGAAAGTGGTGAAGATGCTCGAGAAAATGGCGAAAAGCCAAAAGAATAAGGATTATCTGGATCAAGTATACTATGCTTTAGGAAATGTATACCTCAGCCGGGAAGATACGGTGAATGCCATAAAGAACTATCAACTCGGTATCGATAAGAGTACATTGAATGGAATGGATAAGGCGATCTGCCAGATAAAGCTGGGAGATATCTATTTTACGATGCGGGATTACGTGAAAGCGCAACCTTGCTTTAGCGGAGCCTTAGCCGGAATTCAAAAGGAATACAGGGATTATGAACGGGTTTCTAAATTGTCGGCGATTCTGGATGAATTGGTTGTGCATGTAGAAGCGGTCCATCTTCAAGACAGTTTGCAAGCCTTGGCTAAATTACCGGAAGCGGAGCGGTTAGCGATTATCGATAAGAAGATTGAGGAGGTAAAGAAAGAGGAGGAAGAGGCGAAAGCCTTGGCTGAGAAGGAGGCTTATCTGGCCGAGCAGGAAGCGAAAGGCACCGGAATCGACCGTCCCGGTACGGAAACCAACGCTGTTGTCTTGCCGAATGCGTCCGGTGGAGCGTCTTTCTATTTCTATAATCCTCAGACTGTAGCGCAAGGAAAGACACAGTTCCAGCGTAAATGGGGACGTCGTCCGTTGGAAGATCACTGGCGCCGCCGTAAGAAGGAACTCTCTACCTTTAATGAGAATCTGGATGAGGAGATGCTGGCCGAGGGAGATTCCACCCAAATGGTAGGGCCGGACGGTGAGCCGTTGCCGACCGATTCGATAGGCGGTGATCTGCCGGCTGTTGCCGCCGATGATCCGCATACCCGTGAGTATTATCTACAGCAGCTACCTTTCACGCAAGAGGATATAGACGCTTCTAACATTATTATTATAGACGGTCTTTACAATATGGCGATGATCTATAAGGATAAGTTGGAGGATATCCCCTTATCTGTCGAGGCGTTCGAGAATTTGGAACGCCGTTTCCCGGATAATGAGCACCGTTTGGAGAGCTATTATCAAGTATATTTGATGGCCTTGAAAACCGGAAATACAGCGTTGGCTACCGAGTATAAGAATAAACTAATGAACGCCTTCCCGGAAAGCGATTATGCGGTAGCTGTGGCTGATCCGAATTACGAGTATAATATCCGCATGATGGATGTGGTACAAGACTCGATCTATCAAGCTACTTACGACCGCTATCTGGAAAGCGATACAGCGTATGTACGTAAGAGTTTCCGGTACGTAAGCGAGAAATATCCATTGGCTACATTGATGCCTAAATTCATGTTCTTGGATGCGTTATCCTATGTGCAGGCCGGGGATGCGGAAGGGTTTAAGAATGCCTTGAAAGCACTGGTCGAGAAGTATCCGAATGCGGATGTCACGGAACTGGCCGGGGAGATGTTGAAAGGTGTTCTTCGGGGACGTGCCTTGGTGCAGGGCGGAGTGAAAGGTATGAGTTGGAACCTACGATTCGGTTTGGGCGAGGATGGTATGCTATCTGCCGAGGATTCGGCTCGTGTATTTAATCCGGAACGGAATACGCCTTATCAGATGCTTTTGGTATATCCTACGGGTAGCGTAGATCAGAATCAGTTGCTATTCGCCGTCGCCGCTTATAACTTTGCGAACTTCATGGTGAAAGAGTTTGATTTGGCTTTGGAGCAGGCCGGCCCGATCAGTATGCTGGCGATTAAAGGATTTATTAGTTTTGACGAGATTATCCAATATTATAAGATGATATACGGTAAGGATGGCTATGCTACGGCCTTGAATAAAGCGGTTGCCGTGTTACCGATCTCTGATGATAATTATGAGACCTTGATGCGTGGCAAGACCTTGGATGAATATATCACCTTCTTCGATGAGAGCTTCGGTGAGGAATTACCGGATTTGGCAGGTCGTTGGAAAGCCCGTATGGAAGCCGCTAAGGAGGAGGAGGCGACTGAAGATGAAATGATCACGGAGGAAGAAGCCGAAGTGCCGGAAGAGGCAGATGAATTGAAACTAGAAGTTGAACCGGAAAAACAACCTGTTACAGAGCCGGAGGAGGAACAACGGCCTGTTCAAGAACCTGTTCGACAGCCCGCTATACCAGTCGTCCCGGATACGATTGAGGTCCCTGCGTTTGACAAACCGGAAATCCAGCGTGTCGATACCCTTCGTAAGGATACGGTTCCTGTTGTTCAGCCGGCGGTTGAGGATCAAGGCATGACCTTGAAAGAAATCCAAGAGATCCGTAAACGGGAAGCTGCCGAAGAAGAAGCCCGCAAGGAAGAGGCTCGTAAGGCTTTCGAGGCCCAGCAAAAGGCGGATAAGGAATTACGTGAGCAGAAAGCGAAAGAACAGGAAGAACTTCTCAAGAAGCAAGCGGAGGAAGAACGTGCCCTGTTGAAAGCGAAGGCTGATCGAGAGAAACAGTTGGAAGCTGATCGCAAGGCCAAGCTGAAACAAGCGGAAGCCGACCGTAAGGCGAAACTGAAAGCTCGTGAGGACCTTCGTAAGGAAAAGGAACGTGCTTATAAGCAACGCTTGAAAGAGAAAGAAAAAGAACGTAAGGAGAAGGAACGCTTATACAAGCAAAAATTGAAAGAGAAAGAAAAAGCCCGCAAGGAAGCCTTGCGGGAAAAGGAAAAGGCCGCCCGGGAAAAGGCCCGGAAGCGTTAATTGCGTTAGATACTCTTTATTTATCCAAATAGCTCTTCTTGAAGATATCTATACAAAGAAGGAATAAGGATAGTAACAACGGCCCGAAGATGATCCCCATAAATCCGAATAAGGACAACCCGATTACGACTCCGAAGACGGTGATTAACGGATGTATATCCGCCAACTTCTTTTGTAGGATAAAACGAATCAGATTATCGACGTTCGTAATGACAAGCAAGGCATAAATAGCCAATCCCAAGGCATGTACCCAATCTCCGTTTAAAGCCATATAAGCCGCCAACGGAACCCAGACCAATGCGGTCCCTACAATGGGAATGATCGTAGCGATACAAGTGAGAAACCCAAATAACAGCGGATCGGGAGTCTGAAAGATAAAGTAACCGATCACCGCTACGATACCTTGTATAACCGCCAAAAGAGGGATACCTATGGCGTTTGATTTTACGATCATATTGATCTCGTTGAGTACCTCATCCTTGTTTTGATCACTGAAGGGGAATAAGGTGTATAGATAGTTTTCCATTTTTCTTCCGCCTATCAGCATGAAGTACAGAATGAAAATCAAGACGACGACATTTACGGCGAAACTGCTTATGCTACCCACTAAAAACTGTCCGATTTGTGGGAGTATAGAGGCCGCTTTTAATAAGTTTCCTCTATCCAGTACATCAAACCCGGTCTTTTCCTGAACTAGATCCGCTATATGTTGGCCTGTATTTAGCAGTACAGTCGGGTCTAAATTAATATTTTGAGTTTTGTTGATTACCAACCAGATCGCCAATGTGATTGGGATTAAGAAACATAAGATTGTTTCCCCCAGTAACAGTAAAGCTGCAAAAGCCGGTCTCATATTTAGCTTTTCTGTCAGGTGGAACATCTGTCCACGCAGCAATATATAGATGGTGAATGCTCCAAGTATACCTCCAAGAAACGGGGTAATCTTAAAAAATAGAATTACCCCTAGTCCTAATATAATGGTGATCAATGAGTATCTCCAGTAATGTTCTTTTACGTTTTCCATATACATTCATGCCCTTATTTATCTAAAAACAAGATAGGAGAAGTCATTGTTTATTGGATTTCTTATTCTTTGGAGAGCCGTTTACCTTCGATGAAGGTCTCTTGAATCTCTATATCGTTGTTGAAAATGATGATATCGGCATCCTTTCCTTTCTCCAATGTTCCTTTACGGTCTAAAATACCCATTAGGCGGGCTGGGCTTTCGGAAGCCATACGAACAGCGTCGTGCAATGGAATTTCCGCTTTCTCGACTAAGGTACGGATCAAGCGGATTCCGGTAGCTATACTTCCTGCGATAGCTGAGCGATCGGCTAATTTACATACGCCTTCCTCGATAATTACCCGGGAGTCCGGAAAATGTTCCGTACCGTTATCGCAAGCGGCGGCGGCCATTGCGTCCGTGATTAAGGACGTACGTTCTACCCCTTTGATTTGATATACCAACTTTAAGATTGCTGGTGGTACGTGGATACCATCGGCTACAACTTCAACGGTCATATCTTTCATGAGATAAATACCTTCTACTGTTCCTTCATGTTTATACTCACGGTCTTTATGGACGGAAGTCATGGCATTGTAGAAGTGGGTAGCATGGGTGAATCCGGCTTCGTATGCTTTTTTCACTTGGAGATAATCGACTGTGGTGTGGGCTAGTGAAACCAACACACCATGAGCTGACGCATATTTACCGAATTCCAAAGCCCCGTCAAGCTCGGGGGCGGCGCTCCAGCGTTTAATACATTGGGTACTGTTTAGTAATTCCTTATATTCTTGGGGATCGGGCGGGTAAATATAATTAGGGTCTTGTCCGCCTTTCATAGCCATATTCAAATAGTTGCCTTCGAGATGTAATCCCATGATGCGGGCTCCCTGTTCCGGGTGGTTCATGATGTGCTCGCAGGTCTTGATCGCTTCCCGGAAGGTATCGATAGGGGCAGCTGCCAATGTAGAATATAAAGCCGTTGTTCCCTGTAAAGCATGTGCTCTTGTGATCGCATAGAACGCTTTCGGGGTAGCTTCCGTGAAATCATGTCCGTTGCCGCCGTGTACATGCGTGTCGATACAGCCGGGAGCCACATAATATCCTTTTGCGTCGATGATCTCCGCATGAGGAATCTCCCGGTTTTGCCCGGTGATCTCCACTATTTTCCCATCCGAGATGATGATTTGCCCGTTTGGTAGGAGGCCCGAAGGAGTTAATACTTTTGCGTTTATGATTTTAAGAAATGCGCTTTCCATATATTTTGTTTTTAGTCTTTTGGAATCAGTAATAAGTTATCCTTATAGGACAACGGGGGATTATATTGGATTTCCCGGTTGCCCCTCGGGGTAGCGGATCGTAAGAGTGGTGACTGGCCGGTTATCTCGTAAATAGCTTGTCCTAATAAAGGATCCTTCAAATCTCCGAATTCAGCTAGATCACTCTTGAATTCATCAATAGCTATATCGGGATGAAATCCGTCTTCATAATCAGCTTCCCGATCCTTATTATAAATATGGAAAGTGACGGGAGAAAGTATCCAGCCATATTTTTTAGATTCATTGTAGATCGTCATACCGACGGTCTTGCCAAAAGTCTGCTTACCGATAACCCGAACGTCTAGATAAGATCGTAGCGAGTTAATGATAAGTTCGGAGGCAGAAGCCGTAGTTGAACCTGTCAAAACAAATAGCCGTTGTAGGTTTAAGTTTCCCGCCATGACCTCGGTCGTTTTGAGTAAAGGCAAGGTCTCATTTTTATTGGAGTTTTTATCGTTATACTCCATGATACATAAAGGTTCTCCTAAAACGTTTTCACGGACTAATAGCGAAGCCAGTAATTGGGCGCAATTGACAAGCCCACCCCCATTATAGCGTAAGTCAAGTACGAACTCATTGACGTTGCGGCTTTTGAATTTTTCGAAGAGTTGTTGCAAATAAAGATTATAACTAGTGTCGCTATAATCGTATTCATCCGGTCCGGAGGCGAAATGGTTGTACATCAAATAGCCGATTCGCTTATTGCCATATGTGTATACGGAATCTTTTAGGAATGGGGTGTCTTCTACCGTTCGGGATGCGTTCAAGGTAACTCTTCGGGTGGAGACGAATCCCTTGGTGTTTCCTATTTCTTTTCCTAGTTGGAGGGATACGCTGCCTCCGCTTCTCAATACATCATAGTCTTGGATAGAACCCAAGGAGCCGTTTACGCCAAGTATCCAGTCTCCCCGTTTCAATCCGGCTTCTTCGGCGGGTGAATCCTTTAATACATAAAGGACAATGGCTATTTTATAGGTACTGCCTCCGTCTTTAAGGTTGGAAGTCGCGAAATCGAATCCATATGAGTTGTTCGCGTCGTAAATGCTCTTTGTTACGGTCGCTTTCTCTAATTGGGAAAAGTAATGATGACCTTCAGGAAGATCTTTCCCGTCTTTATCGGATAACAGGCCCTTGAAGAAGGTCTCCGGATCAAGACTAAAGTCCAAGGAACTTTTATCCGGGAACTCGGAATACCAAAGATAATTCTCTCGCATCGTTTGCTCGATCCATTGATTTACTTCATTGTCGGTTGCCGGAATGTCAATATCATCTTTCTCGCAAGCGGAGAATGCTAAAAGGCCAAGGATAACGATCGTATAATATTTATAATTCATAGTGGATATATATTAAAAACAGCCCTTCTCTCAATAACGGAAAAGGGCTGTTGATATTGTTAAGGACAAATATACGCTATATTTTCTTCTCGATAACCGCTTGAACAACATTTAATACATAATCGCCCAGCTTTTCACTTTCACTAACCATGTCCATGTAATAAACGCCATCTTGATATTGGTACAGCTTATTGTTGATATCTTCGATATTCCGGCTCTTCAACTGGTTACGATAGTTGTTGATCTCGTTCTCTATGTTATAAGAAGGATTGATATCATCATGTACGAGTTCCGGTTTATGCAAAATTAGGTTCATGCGATTTAACGCCCCGGATACCAGCTCGAACATATGATCCAAGTGCTTGTTTTGCTCCTCCGTGAATTCGGATTTGAACTCGTTTCTGCGTTTGATACTTCGGGCAAGGTTATTACAAGAATCCGCTATACTCTCGATTTCCGAGACGGCACGTAGCATGATACGGATTTCTTCCTTACTTTCAGAACTCAAACGGCCTTCCGATACTTCAGTCAAGTAATTCGCGATCTCGATCTCCATGCGGTCGCTGATATTCTCGTATTTCTCGATGCGGCTATAAGTCTTGAGGAAGGTCTCCTCATTCTTCTCGTAGAATAATTCTTTCACCATATTAAACATCCTAGCCGTACGCTCGGCGAATAATGAGATTTCTTTATGAGCTTGTAGGATGGAAAGCTCGGCGGTGGATAACATACCTCCCGTGATATAGCGAAGGCGGTATTCCTCGTCTTCCACCTTGGGCTTGATAAGCGTACATACGGTCTTTTCGATCAAGCTTACGAACCAGATCATAATGAAAGTATTACTGATATTGAATGCAGTGTGGAACGCTGCCAGTTTAAAGGATACCGCCACAGCCGGATCACTGACCTTCATTACATGGGTAACAAACCATGAGACGGCATTCGTGAAAGGGTAGAAGAGCACCAAAACCCACATGACACCGAAAACGTTGAAAACAAGGTGCGCTAACGCGGCTCGTCGTGCTTGTGTGTTTCCGGTTAATGCGGCTAAGTTGGCCGTAATCGTGGTTCCGATATTTTCGCCTAATACCAAAGCGACTCCCAAATGGTAATCGATCCAGCCGTTGGCGCACATAATCAATGTAATAGCCATCGTGGCGGCGGAGGCTTGTACGATCATGGTTAAGATCGCTCCGATAAATAAGAACAAGATGATGGAGAAAAATCCCATATCCGTATAATTCTGCACGAAAGCCAGCATTTCCGGATTCGCTCCGAGGTCCGGGGCGTTTGCCTTTAAACTTTGAAGACCCATGAACAGGAACGCGAAACCAAAAACAAATTCACCAATTGATTTACGAGAGCTTTTTCCTGAGAAGAAGAGTGGGAGAGCGAAAGCTAAAAGGGGAAGGGCGAATGCGGCGATATCGACCTTGAAACCGAGGGCGGAGATAAGCCATGCCGTTACCGTGGTTCCGATGTTAGCACCCATAATGACTCCGATGGATTGGGTCAATGTCAAGAGTCCGGCATTCACGAAACTCACGACCATAACCGTCGTAGCCGATGATGATTGGATAAGAGCCGTTATTAACACCCCGGTGAGCATACCGGTTACTCTGTTTGTGGTCATCGCGGTTAGTATTCGCCGTAAACTGTCACCCGCAAATTTTTGTAACCCTTCACTCATGATCTTCATTCCGTACAAGAACAGCGCCAAGGAGCCGATCAGCCGGAGAAAATCAAAAAAAGAATAGTCCATTTAAATTACGTTTAAGTGGATTGTATATCCGATTAATATTCCTAACTTTAGGGGGCGAATTTACAAATAATAACTGAGATAGTATGTCTGAGACAATAACAATTTACTGCAAAAATAATAATACCTACAAGGATGTACCCATTGGTTCTTCGTTGTTGGACATTTATACGGCGGTTGGCGCTCCGCTTCGGTACAGGCCGATGAACGCGCAAGTGAATAATAAGACGGAAAGCTTGAACTTCCGTTGCTGGCAACCGAAGGATATCGAATTTATCGACTATACTCAATTATCCGGATTGAGAACCTATGTCCGCTCGCTTTGCCATATATTTTCCAAGGCGGTGTATGATATTTGGCCGACGGCGACCTTAAATCTGGAACATCCGGTGTCGAAAGGTTACTATTGCGTGATCCATAACGGCAAGAACATCGATCTGGAGACGATCGAGAAGATCAAGAAACGTATGTGGGAGTTGATTGATGCGGATCTTCCTTTCCTCCATAAGAGTGTCCGTACGGTGGATGCCGCCGTATTGTTCAGGGAGCGGGGTATGAATGATAAGGCTCGCTTAATAGAGACGGCGGGATTGCCTTATACCTCTTATTATGAGTTGGAAGGTTATATCAACTTCTTTTATGGCTGTTTAACCCCTTCGACCGGCTATATCCAATTGTTTGACTTGGAACCGTATATGGATGGCGTTTTGCTCCGTATCCCGAAGCAGACCGATCCGATGGAATTGCAGCCTGTCATCAAGCAGGATAAGATGTTCGAGGCTTATAAGGAACACCTTACATTGCAGCGGACTGTCGGCTTAGATAATGTGGGGGATTTGAATTTAGCGATAGAGAAAGGCCGCTCTCAGGATATAATCCTTGTCTCTGAGGCGATGCAGGAAAAACAGGTTGCCAAGATCGCCGAAAAGATCGCCGATGGATATAAAGAGGGCATCCGTATCGTCTTGATCTCCGGCCCTTCTTCTTCGGGAAAGACTACGTTTTGCAAGCGTTTGCAAGTACAATTGACGACTAACCTGCTTCATCCGGTAGGAATTTCCTTGGATGATTATTTCTTGAATCGGGAAGATACACCGAAAGATGAGCATGGCGAGTATGATTTTGAATCTTTGTATGCGCTGGATTTACCTTATTTTAATAAGGATTTGAAGAAGTTGTTATCCGGGGAAGAGATCGAGCTGCCTAGTTTCAACTTTGAGTCTGGCCGAAGGATTTTCAAGGGAAAGAAGTTAAAACTTCGTGAGAACTCGATTTTGGTAATAGAAGGTATTCATGCTTTGAATCCGGAACTGACGGAGTTTATCGATGATAAATATAAATATCGGGTATATGTCTCGGTCTTGACCTCTATCTCTTTGGATAACCATAATTGGATACCGACGACGGATAATCGTCTGCTGCGCCGTATTATCCGGGATTATCGCTTTAGGGGATATTCGGCGGAAGATACGATCAACCGTTGGCCGAGCGTGCGCCGGGGTGAGGATAAATGGATCTTTCCGTATCAGGAGAATGCGGACGCTATGTTTAATAGCGCTATGTTGTATGAGTTGGCCGCTTTGCGGAAATATGCGGAACCGATCCTAGCGCAAGTACCCGAGAGCAATAAAGCGAATGCCGAGGCATATCGTTTGCTTCGTTTCCTTCGCTACTTTAATTATATCCCTACGGAAGAGTTGCCGGGAACTTCCTTGCTCCGTGAATTCTTGGGGGGAGGAAGCTTCAAGTACTAGGTAGAATCAGACTCTATAAAGCCTTTAAAAAAAGACGTACGTGTTTTTCCGAAAACATGTACGTCTTTTTTTGAAAACACGTACGTGTTTTTATGTTACCCCTTTTTGACAAAATGTTTCGGGGCCCGGATTTAAGCTGTTTGTTATTTGGAGGCCGGGCAATGATCCGTCGGGCAAAAGATCATGCACCTTGTTTAGAACTATTATAGTTTAATAGCTGTACTGTTAAAACTAAAAACTTATATTTGCATGTTGATAAATAAGAGGGCGGGTGATTGTCCTGCCCTTACAGTGCAATGATTTAGATTATGTTAAAGCAACAGTTACAACAAAAGTTACAGCAAAAGCTATCCCCTCAGCAGATACAGTTGATACGGCTTCTGGAGCTTCCCGCGATCGAGTTGGAAGAACGTGTGAAGCATGAGCTGGAAGATAACCCAGCCTTGGAGGAAGGAAAAGAGCCTGTTGATGATTTTGAACGAACTGAAAGCGAGGAGGGGGGAGAAGAGATCCCTTCTGTTGATACTGAGACCGACCTTTCTTTGGGAGATTATTTAACGGAAGACGATATACCTGATTATAAGCTACGGGAAATGACCGAGCGTGCGGAACGGAAAGAGGATGTCCCCTTCTCCGTAAGCCAATCCTTGAATGAGTTTCTGTTACAGCAGCTCGGGTTAAGGGATTTACCGGATAAGCAAATGAAAATAGCGGAGTATATCATTGGAAATATCGATGATGACGGTTATTTGCGCCGGGACCTTTCGGCGATAGCGGACGATTTGATCTTCCAAGCCGGACAAGAGGTAGATGAGAAGGAGATCGAGTCTATCTTGAATATCATCCAAGATTTTGAGCCTGCCGGGGTAGGTGCCCGTGACTTGAAAGAATGTCTGTTGATCCAGCTGGATAAGAAGGAGAATACTCCGGTTACAAATTTGGCGATTCGTGTTTTGACCGAATATTTCGAGGAGTTCACCCGCAAACATTACGATAAGATCTTACGAGGTCTCGATATCGATGAGGAAACGTTAAAGAAGGTCATTCACGAGATTACTATGTTAAATCCGAAACCCGGAAGTAGTTGGGGTGGTTCTATGGAAGTGGCGATGAGCCAGATCATCCCGGATTTCGTGGTGGAAGCGCATAATGGAGAGCTTATCTTGAGCATGAATAACCGGGGGGTACCGGATATGCGTATCAACCGGGAGTATGCCGAGATGTTTCAGGATTATACGGCGAATAAGGCGAACCAAACCGCTGAGAGGCGGGATGCCGTACAGTTCGTGAAACAAAAGTTGGATTCCGCCCAGTGGTTCATCGACGCTATCAAGCAACGTAATGAGACCTTGCAGCGTACCATGGAGGCGATTATCTATTTACAACGGGACTTTTTCCTGACAGGCGATGAGGCTACCCTCCATCCCATGATCTTGAAAGACGTAGCGGAGCGTGCGGGATATGATATCTCCACTATTTCCCGGGTAAGTAACAGTAAATATGTGCAAACGAATTTCGGTATTTATCCGTTGAAATACTTTTTCTCCGAGTCTATGCAGACCGATACCGGTGAGGAGATCTCGACCCGTGAGGTGAAAAAGATCATGAAAGAACATGTAGATGCCGAAGATAAACGAAAACCGTTGACCGATGAGGAGTTGGCTACGATCCTGAAAGAAAAAGGGTATGTCATCGCCCGGCGTACGGTAGCGAAATACAGGGAGCAACTGGGGATTCCGGTAGCTCGTCTGAGAAAAGAAATATAAAAGCGTATGAAACTATTCTCGAATATAATATCCTTCGTGTTCCATCCGTTGCTTATGGTGACCTATGGGATCGTGTTGGCGTTGATGTTTACATTTCTCGCCATTTACCCGTTACCTGTGAAGCTGCTGATTGCCGGAGGTACCTTTATTTCGACAGCGATAGTTCCCGGGCTTTTCATCTTCTTATTGGTGAAAAATGGCGCGGCCGGCGATATAGAGCTTTCCGACCGGAAGGAGCGGGTGGTTCCTTATCTGATTTTTATCACTTCCATCTTGGTATGTATCTTTTTCCTGTATAAGATGCTGATGCCGTTTTGGTTGTTAGCGATGCTGATCGGGGCTTGCGTAGCCTTGGTAATCGCCTTATGCATCAATTTTGCTTGGAAGATTAGCGCGCATGCCATTGGTATCGGCGGGTTACTGGGCGGTGTTATGGGAGTGGCGCGTATCCATATGATAAATCCCTACTGGGCTTTTATAGTCGTGTTGATCGTGGCTGGTTTATTAGGTACCTCGCGTATCTTTTTAAAAAGGCATACACCAATGCAGGTATATGCGGGGTTTTGTCTGGGATTTATATGTACCTTTGTAGCCTCATTAATGAGTTATATCTATTTATTCATCTAATAAAAACACTAAAATTATGAATTTTCCTGCAGATTTAAAGTACACAAAAGACCATGAGTGGATTCGTGTAGAAGGTGACGTAGCTTATGTTGGTATTACTGATTACGCTCAAGGCGAGCTAGGTGAGATCGTTTATGTAGACATTACGACAGAGGGGGAGACCGTCGCTCAAGAAGAGGTGTTCGGTACGATTGAAGCTGTTAAGACTGTTTCCGATCTTTTCATGCCGGTTAGCGGAGAGGTTTTGGAAGTAAACGCTGAATTGGAAGACGCTCCTGAATTGGTTAATGAAGACGCTTATGGTAAGGGTTGGTTAATCAAGATTTCTTTTACGGACGCTTCTGAGTTGGAGGAACTATTATCCGCTGAAGACTATCAAAAATTAATCGCTAAATAAGAATGGCACCTGTTGTAAGTATTATCATGGGTAGTACCTCGGATTTACCCGTTATGGAGAAGGCGGCTAAGTTCTTGGATGAGATGGAGATCCCGTTCGAGATGCATGCTCTATCCGCACACCGTACTCCCGCTGAGGTGGAGGCTTTCGCCAAAGGAGCTAAAGGACGTGGAATCAAGGTTATCATCGCCGCTGCCGGAATGGCCGCTCATCTTTGCGGTGTGATCGCTTCCATGACGACGGTTCCCGTGATCGGCGTGCCTATTAACTCTACGCTGGACGGTATGGATGCCTTGTTGGCTATCGTACAGATGCCTCCGGGAATCCCTGTGGCTACTGTCGGCATCAATGGCGCTTTGAACGCTGGTATCCTTGCGGTGCAGATGCTTGCCGTCGGCGACGAGCAACTTCAGGAGAAGCTATCCGCTTATAAGGAGGATTTGAAGAAGAAAATCGTGAAGGCTAACGAGGAGTTGGCTAAGGTTTCTTTTAAATACAAAACTAATTAATTGAAAGTTGAAAGTTGAGAATTGAAAATTAAGGAGAAAGTCTCTCTTTAGGTTTTCAGTTCTCAACACTCATTCTCAATTTTCAATTCTCAATTTTCAATTAACAATGGCTTACTTTAATTACAACCGCCGTAAATCATCCGTTGCCCAAATCGGTGACACACCCATGGGAGGTGAGAATCCTATCCGTATTCAATCCATGGCTAATGTATCAACGATGGATACGGAGGCGGCGGTAGCTCAAGCGATCCGTATGATCGAGGCGGGAGCTGAGTATGTGCGTTTTACGGCACAGGGGGAACGGGAAGCCCGAAACTTGGGCGAGATTCGTAAACAATTGAATGAGCAAGGGTATACGACTCCTTTGGTCGCTGATATCCATTTTAATCCTAGAGCGGCTGATGCCGCCGCCGGTGAGGTGGAAAAGGTACGTATCAATCCGGGAAACTATGTAGATAAGGTAAAGACATTCAGCCATCTTGAATATACGGATGAGGAATATGCCGCCGAGATCGAGAAGATCCGTGAGCGGTTCGTCCCTTTCTTGAATATTTGTAAGGCACATGGCACCGCTATTCGTATCGGTGTGAATCATGGCTCGCTCTCCGATCGTATCATGAGCCGTTATGGTGATACGCCCGAGGGGATGGTAGCGAGTTGTATGGAGTTTCTTCGCATTTGCCGGGAGGAGAATTTCCCGGATGTGGTTATTTCGATTAAGGCTTCCAATACCGTTGTCATGGTAAGGACCGTGCGGTTGTTGGTTCGTACGATGGAGGCCGAGAATATGCATTACCCCTTGCACCTTGGGGTAACGGAGGCGGGTGACGGTGAGGACGGGCGTATCAAGAGCGCTGTCGGAATCGGTACGCTTCTATGTGACGGTATCGGTGATACGATCCGGGTTTCCTTGAGTGAGGACCCCGAGGCGGAAATGCCGGTAGCGCGTAAATTGGTGGATTATATTAGGGAACGGGAAAATCATCGTCCTATCGAGGCTTCGATGGCTCCCGGTTTCGATACGGTGGCGACATGCCGTCGTATAAGCCGTGTGGTGGAGGGTATCGGAGGTACTTTCCCGCCAGTCGTGATCTCCGATCGTAGTAACGGGGATTTTGAGTTTGATCATTTGTCCTTGCCGGACTATATATATATAGGAAAGGAAGATCCGGATAATTTGCCGGATAATTTCCGTTTATTGGTAGACGCTCATTTTTGGAAAGAGCGTCCGAATGCTTTTCCTTGCTTCATCGCCTCGGAAGCGGAGGAGTTAAAGGATTACGATTGTCCGCTTAAGTTTATCCGTCTGACGTATATGGATCTTACGGATCGTATGTTGGAGATCTTGAAAGCGGATAAGACCGTGGTGGTTTTATTAAGTACACATCATCGGAATGGGGTTGGCTCGCAACGTGCGGCTATGCATAAATTGCTGATGGCGGGTTGTGACGTGCCGGTTGTCTTGCATCGTGATTTCCGGGAGACGGATGTGGAGTTGTTGCAACTGAAATCCGCTGCCGATTTCGGTACGCTTTTGCTGGATGGTTTTGGGGATGGCTTGATGCTGCACAATGAGGGATGCGAGGCGGTTGTCTCGGATCGCTGTATGTTCGGGATCTTGCAGGCTACAAGAACCCGTATCAGTAAGACGGAATATATCTCTTGTCCGAGTTGCGGACGTACCTTGTACGACCTGCAAACAACGATCGCCCGTATCAAGGAGGCTACTTCCCATTTAAAAGGCTTGAAGATCGGTATCATGGGCTGTATCGTAAACGGCCCCGGCGAGATGGCCGATGCCGACTATGGTTATGTGGGTGCCGGACGTGGACAAATCAGCCTGTATAAAGGTAAGGAATGTGTCCTCAAGAATATCCCCGAGGAAGACGCTGTAGAACGTTTAGTTCAGTTAATAAAAGAGAACGGGGATTGGGTTAATTGATTGACTATTGACAATTTGTTTATCTTTGCAAGTATGAAAGTAAGAATTATCAATAAATCGCATCACCCGCTGCCGGGTTATGCGACTCCTTTATCTGCCGGGATGGATATCCGGGCGAATTTGTCGGAATCGGTCGTGTTGAAACCGTTGGAACGTAAATTAATCCCGACCGGACTTTATATCTCGCTGCCGGAGGGCTATGAGGCCCAGATGCGTCCGCGTAGCGGGCTGGCTTTAAAGCATGGGATAACCCTGCTGAATACGCCGGGTACGATCGATGCCGATTATCGGGGGGAGATCGGTATCATTCTCGTGAATCTATCTTCCGAGCCTTTTACGGTGAATGATGGTGAGCGTATCTGCCAAATGGTTATAGCCGCTCATAGCCATGTGGATTGGGAACTCGTGGAGACGTTGGATGATACGGAGCGGGGAGCCGGGGGATTCGGTCATACCGGAAAAGAATAAGAATAATAAGGTTAACAAGAATAATAGGATGTTTAAGCAACTGATATATCTCATCTCTTTCCTCTCGTTGGTCGCTGTGCTCCCGGCTGGTGCTACAGAAACGGAGAAGGATCAACGTAAATTCGATTACTTCTTTTATGAGGGCTTGAACTTGAAGAACGCCGGGAAATTCGACGCCGCTTATGATGCCTTCAACCATTGCTTGGCGATTGACTCGACGGCGGCTCCGGTCTTGTATGAGCTTTCTTCTTTTTATGTGCAGCTGAACCGTCCGGAGAAAGCGGTCGAGATGTTGAAAAGAGCCGTAGCCAACAGCAAGGATAATTTCACGTATAAAATGGCATTGGCGTCTATCACCCGGAATCTGGGTATGTATGGCGAAGCCGCCGAGGAGTACGAGGAATTGGTTCGTGATTATCCGGAGAAGGAGGAGCTGAATTATTATCTGGCCGATGCCTTGACGCAAGCCGGCGAGATCGGGAAGGCGATCGAGGCTTATGATGCGTTGGAGTCGGTTATGGGTATGAACGAGGCGATCTCCATGCAGAAATACAAGCTGTACGTCCAGTTGGAGAAACCGGAAGAGGCTTTCAAGGAGATCGAGAAGCTAGCGGCTAAATATCCTATGGAGGCCCGTTACCAGATCGTATTGGGCGATCTTCATTTGGAAAACGGGGAGATGGACAAGGCTTTGGCTTGCTATCAAAAAGCGAATGAGATTGATCCGACTGACCCTTATTATATCGTCTCTATGGCCAATTACTACGAGGCGAAAGGGGATAAGGAGGCCGCCGAGCAACAAATCCGTAGCGCTTTGGTAAACGAGAAGCTGGACGTGGAGACGAAAGTGAACATCCTTTCCCGGTATATCTTGAAACTGCAACAAACGAAGCAGGGAACCGAGAACGCGAACCATTTATTCCAAACTCTTTTGGAGCAACATCCGGAGGATATTGACTTAAAGCTGATGTATGGCGGTCTCTTGATGGCCCAAGGAAAGACAGAGGAGGCGAAATTCCAGTTCCAGTTGGTAACCGAGATGGAACCGAGTAACGCCGGGGCTTGGCAGCAATTGTTGAATCTGGCTTTGAAAGGGGAGGATATCCCGGAGGTCATCCGTATCTGTACGGCTTGTATGGAGCTTTTCCCCGAGTCGCCGGAATATTACTTCTATCTGGGTATCGCTTACTACCAACAACAGAAATATCAAGAAGCCTTGAATACCTATTATGCGGGCTTGAATATCATTCCGAAGGAGAACCTGCCGCTGAAATCGGATTTCTACGGCCAGATCGGTGATATTTATTACCAGATGGGGCAATTGGATCAAGCGTATAAAGCGTACGATGAGGCATTGAAGTACAATGACAAGAACGTGGTCGTACTGAACAACTACAGTTACTTCCTTTCCTTGGAGAAGAAAGACTTGAAGAAGGCGGAGCGTATGAGCGCCCAATGTATCAAGCTGGAACCGGACAACGCCACGTATCTGGATACCTACGCTTGGATCTTCTTCGTACAAGGAAACTATACCTTGGCGAAAATCTATATCGAGAGCGCTTTGGAGAAAGATAAGACAAAGAGCGCCGAACTCGTGGATCATTATGGGGACATCCTTTTCATGAACGGTGATAAGGAAAAAGCGGTGGAGCAATGGAAAAAGGCGAAAGAGATGGGGAAGGATTCCGAGATCTTGAACCGTAAGATCGCCGAGCAACAATATATAGAAGACGAGAACGCGAAATGAAAAGAGACTATTTCTTGACCTTCCTGTTATGTGGAGGTCTTTTACTTTCGATGTTGACAGGCTGTAAATCGTCCAAGAAAGTCGGGACGGTGGAATCCGCTAGCGTGAAGGCTCATAATGAGTTCTTCCAGTCGGTGGAGGATCAATCCTTCCAGTTCCGTACCTTGACGGCTCGGCTGAACGTGGATCTGGATATCCCCGGTAAGCAAATGAGCTCTCGGGTGGATATGAAGATGGTCAAGGATAGCGCTTTCCAGCTGTCGGTACAGCCATTTCTCGGGATCGAGATCTTCCGTATCGAGTTGAGCCGGGATACGATCAAGGTGGTAGACCGCATGAATAAACGCTATATGATCGAGAATTATTCCAATTTGCAAGGACAGACTCCGATCGAGTTCAACTTCTATAATTTGCAGGCTCTTTTCACGAATCATCTGTTTATCCCGGGGGAACAAGGCGTTTCCCGTAAGCATTATAATCGGTTTAAGCTGAATCAAGAAGGTCCGGTCGCCGAGATCAAGACGAAGGATGCCATGGGGCTATTCTATACCTTTAAGGCGGACGGCGAGGAGAAACTTCTCTCTACCTATGTAGCGGACCCTTCCGATCGTTATGCCTTGCAATGGCTGTACGAGGATTTTCGCTTGGTGGATCGGCAGCCGTTCCCGATGTTGATGGATGTGCAGGTGTTGAAGAACGGGAATCCCGAGGGTGGGGTGAAGATCCATTACTCCCGTATCCAACTGGACGAGCCGCTCAAGTTGGATTTTTCGGTTCCTTCTAAATATAAGCGTATTACCTTTGCGCAAGTATTGAAAACGATTACGAATCTGAATCAATAATCTATCATGAGGTACGTCTGGATCGTTCTATTGGCATTGTCTTTATCTACCGTGGTTTACGGTCAGAAATCCGCTGCTGTCCGTCAGTTGGAGCAGCAGCGCAAGGAGGCGTTGGCCGATATCGAGGAGACGAATAAATTATTACAAGAGACGGCCCAGACTGCTAAAACTTCCCTGAACCGTTTGAATCTACTTTCCAAACAAATTCTTTCGCGTAAGAAAGTCATCAGTTTATTGAATCAAGAGCTGGATGAGATCGAGAAAGATATCTTGAATATCCAAGGCCAGTTGCGCACCTTAAAACGGGAACTGGGCGATAAGCAGACGAATTACGGTAAATCGATGCGAGGGCTTTATAAACGCCATAGCTCGCAAGATAAATTGTTGTTTATCCTATCCGCCGAGAGTTTCTCTCAATCCATGCGGCGTATGCGGTATTTGCGGGAATATGCGGATTGGCAGAAGCGGCAAGCGAATGACATCGTTGAAAAGCAGGCCGAGATCAGCCGCAAGCAAGCTGAGATGGAGAAGACCCGTGCCGAGAAGCGTGTCCTTTTAGGAACTCGTCAAGAAGAGAGTAAGAAGCTAGAAAGTGAGGAAGCTTCTCAGAAAGAGGAAGTCCAGCTATTGAATAAGAGACAAAAGGATTTGAAGGCGGATCTCCAAAAGAAGCGTCGTCAAGCCGAGGCTTTAAACCGACAGATAGAGAAGCAGATCGCCGAGGAGATCGCCCGTGCCGAGGCCGAGGCGAAAGCCGCCCGTGAACGTGCGGAACGTGAGCGTCGTGCCCGTGAACAAGCTGCCGCTAAGGGTAAACCCGTACCGGAGAGTAAAAACGAGCCGATCCGTGAGGAACGTGTGGCGGATACGAAAGGGGGCTATGCGATGACAAAGGCGGAGAAGCAATTGTCCGATAACTTCGCCAATAACCGGGGACGTTTGCCGTATCCGGTGGCCGGAAGACATACGATCGTCTCTACATTCGGCGAGCAACAGCATCAGGAGTTGAAATATGTTCGTACCAGTAATAGTGGTATCGATATCCAGACCTCACCCGGGGCGGATGCCCGTGCGGTATTCAATGGGGAGGTAACGCGTGTGTTCGTGGTGCCGGGGTATAATAATTCCGTAATCGTTCGTCATGGTAACTACTTGACGGTTTATAGCAATTTGAGTCAGGTATATGTAAAAGCAGGCGACCGGGTCTCTACCCGTCAAGCGATCGGAAGGATCTATTCGGATCCGGAGGACGGTAATTCCACGATCCTCCATTTCCAATTGTGGAAGGAAAAGACGAAGCTGAATCCGCAGCCTTGGTTGGAATAAAAGCGGTTGTGATATGTTAAAACTATGATGGGCATTATAAGGCTGTTACGATGCCTGTTGTAAGGATGCTAGAATGCCCATTGTAACAACCTTATAATGCCTATTGTAGTTTTCTCGTTTAACGCTCGTTCAATACGTTGTATAACCCATTCAGGTCATCGGCACCTACCAAGTCTACACCTTCCTTGATGAAGAAGCGTTTGAACTGCTCGGTATCCGGGGCGCCCCACCAACGGAATAGTTTTCCCTCATCGTGGACTTTCCGGATGATCTCACGCATCTTCTGTAGTTGGTCGGCGGGCATCTCGCCTTCACCTTTCCAAGTGAAGAAATCGGAGTAATTATCGCTTATGACCGGAGCGAGGGAAGCAGGGATGCCCTGTCCCAGATCCTTTATTTGTCCGTCGAGGAAGGTGAAGCGGCTGTTCTCTTTCGGCAGGCTGTTCTTCGGACGGTCGCCGGAAAGGAAGAAGAGGACGGCACCTTCTTTATATTCGCCGTTATCGACGGAACAGAAATATTCCTTGTAAGGCTCCATCTGTTTCTTTAATAGCTTGTACATCTCTTCGCCTTGTGCCTTGCAATCCACCATCAGGTAGAAAGGACGATCGCTATCGGGATAGACCTTACCTCCATTCGCTTGTATGCGGGCCACGAGCGGCTTGAGGTATAGGTTCTCGAAGGTAATGGCCGGGTTGGGTTCCGGGCGGTCATGGGAAACGTATAGCTCGCCATCGATCAGCCACAGATCGGCCTCCACGCAGTTGAAGCGGAAGGACAAGGCGTCCAGCAGAGGTCTCTCCCGCCAGTAATCATTGTGCGAGAAGGCGTTGTAATGAATTGCGGAGGAGGCTTTCTGAATCGTCTGCTCCGTGGTTGTCTCCGCCACTTGAACTGTGTCCGATCCCTTCGGGGAGGAGCAAGCCGTACAGAGGGCGAGGGAGGTGATAAATAAGGATAGAATCTGTTTCATATACTAATTGTTTTTTGAGTCTAGTTGTAGAGACGGGGCACGCACCGTCTCTACAACTGGATGTTTGATGGATTTACTGTTTTATATGGTTTGCGTGCCGGGTTTTACGTTAGCCGTCTTCTGTTTGTCGCCCCAAAGGACGGTTAGTTCCAAGGGGACGTCGCTGGTAATTTCTACCTGCGGCTCTTGGGTAGCGGAAGAACGGGCCTTGACTTTGATCGCTACCAGACCGTCGAGGCCGAAAGGATAACGGTCGATACCATAAGCCTCCGTCAAGTTCACGTCTACGGTCAATTTCTTCTCGTACACATTGGAGCGGATGCCGAAGATTTGCTCGATCAAGCCGGAGATCGGTGCCAGTCCGCCCCAGCCCACGAAATTCGGGCGAGCCATGAAGCCCGGCTCCTCATGTTCCGGAGCGTAGTATTCCCAGAACGTACCGGTATTCTTATATACCTTGAGGACGTTATCGTAATGGTTGCGTGCGATCTCGTAAGCCAATTTACGATAGCCTTGTTGCAATAGGCCGGTAATCACCATATAGTTCGCTCCCGGCCATACGCCACCCTGCCAGTAGCGACCGTTATCCTTGTATTTAGGATGGTTGGCGGCAAGGGAAGGGACGCGGTGCAGGCGGTTGAATGTCTCCTTGTTATCCAGCTCGGCCACGAAAGCATCCATGCGTTCCTTGGATAGGACATCGGTCAATAAGGCCCAGTACGCGTAGATTCCCTTGGTGGAGGAAAGGCTTCCGTCAGCGTATTGATCGAAAAGGAAATGTTCCTTCTCGTCCCATAGGTTCTCATTGATATACTTCTTTAGCATCTTCTGCTCGTCCTCGAACTCCTCGATCTCCTGCCAACGCTCCAGATAGAAACCCATCTCAAGCAGATGCCCGGCGGTGAAGTATTGTTGCAAGCAAACGTCCAGCCAGATCATATGGCCGTGGCTGTATATCGGATTGTATTTCGGTTCCACCCGGGGCATGTTGTCCATGCCGGTACCCCAACCGCTGGTCCAATACGTACCGTTGCGCCACGTATGGTTTAGCTTCAACCATTTATAATAAGCGCAAAGGGCGGGGAATATCTTGTGTAGGCGGTCTATATCGCCGAACTGCTTATAATAGACGATCTCGCTCCAAGGGAGGATATTCGGTCCGGTGCTGGTCGGATCGTAACGCTCGAAACAGTCCGCTCCGTCCGCCTTGATCTCCCGGCAGATGAAACCGTCCGGGTGTTGTTTGGCGTAGAAATTATCTAACGTACGTTGGAAGGGGAAGAAGCGGGTACCGAAACGGGCGAACATCATCATGAAGGCGGAGTCCCACATGAAGATATTGCCGTTGTAGGCGACATCGAGGTAACTGCATACGAAACCGGAATCCGGTTCCGGGGCCTTGATGTTGCCGATGCCGATTTGCCAAGCCTTCCAGTACATCTCGATTTCCTTCTCGTGTCCGCTCCAAGTCGGGTCCGGGAGGATTTGCTTGGCCTCCTCGAAGGTTCCGGGCGTGATGGTCTCCGGTTTCGCTGTCCGGAACTCGTTCTCGGTCACGAAGGGTTCCTTCAGGTAGGTGTTCTTGTAAGGAAGATTGTACTTGGGTCGTTTCTCTTCCATTTTCTCTTGCGCTAAAAGGTTCCCGGCGGGAACGGAGGCCGCGCCTGCCGCAAGAAGGGATTGCTTTAAGAAGTTTCGTCTTGTTGTCATTCTTTATGATATTTATTGGGGGAGAGAGGGAGAAGGCGCGCCTCAGTCGGTGAACACAGTCCTCCCGGCCGGGTACTGTAGTCCTGCTAGTCAAGTACCGCTGTCCTCTCAGCCAAAGTACTGCGGTACTTGGGAAGGGGTACTGCGGTACCCGACCGGGAGGATTGCGGTACTTGACTAGCGGGATAGCGGCCTGTTATACTCTCCATCGGATGAATACTGTTTGATTATAGATTCAGGAGCTTTTTGATCTTCCAGAAGATATCCGTATTCTCGAAGATACCCGTGAAGTTCTCGGCACCCGGGCCGAAAGCGTAAACGGGAACCATCACGCCGCTATGCCCTCCGGTGGAGAATTTACAAACGATACGGCCCTCGTTCAGATCCCCGTCTACCAAGGTAAGGCCACCGGTCTCGTGATCGGCGGTTACGACAACCAATGTCTCACCGTCTTGGGCGGCCCATTCGAAGATACGTCCGATCGTACGGTCGAAATCATGTGTCTCTTGCATCAACAGGTCGATATCGTTGAAATGTCCGTAATCATCCAATTGGGAGCCCTCTACCATCAGGAAGAAACCTTCCGGGTTTTGTCCCAGCAGATCGATCGCTTTCATCGAGGCACGAGCCAAGAGATCGCCTCGCTCGGCGGGAAGCGGGGTGTCTACGGTATCGGTAACGCAGAATACCTTGCCTTTTTGAATCTTCGCCAGTTCCTCCCAGCTACGGGGAGTCTGGTAACCTTTCTCCCTTAATTCCTTGAACAAATCACGTCCGTCTGCACGGTTCTCGAATAGCTTGGAGCCGCCGCCGAATACGTAATCGACGCCACAGTTCACGTAATCCGCTACGATCTCGGCCTCGGCGTCGCGATCCGTATTGTGGCAGCAGAAGTCGGCGGGCGTAGCGTCCCATAGGCGACAGGTAACGGCGATGCCGCTTGACAGGCCTTTCTTATTCGCCAAGGTAGCCAAAGATTCCAAGGGCTTGCCTTCCGGGTCTACGCCTACCATATGGTAGTTCGTTTTATGGCCGGTGGCCAGTGCGGTACCTCCGGCTCCGGAGTCGGTGATGAGGCGGTTGGCGCAATAGGTTTTCGAGAGGCCGGTGTATTGGGAGTTGTCTAGCCAGAGCTTGCCCCGGTTGGCGGTCCAAGCGGAATACATGTGCATAAGGCTCATGCCGTCGCCGATCATGAGGATCACGTTCTTTATTTTCTTTCCGGTAGGGGGGACTAGTTTCTTGACCTCGTAAGGTTTCTCTAGTACATACGTTTGTTCTTTGTCTCGGCGACTTTGTGCCGCGGCCTCCGGAACGATCATGCCGGATAGCAGGATGGCTAAGGCGGATAGCACGGATAGAGTTGTTCTTCTCATATGATTCAGTATTTAATATTATCAATTTATATAAAGGTTCTCTGTTGGGATTGTGTCTAGTGTGGACATGCTTGGCGTACGCCAGCTCCAGCCTAGGTACTCACCCTCGTAATCCTCGAAATAATGCAAGGCGAAGGGGTGGTAGCCTTTTTGTAAGGGGATGCGTCCCGTTGCGTCGATGGCGGCGTGGGAGGCATCATTGTCCACTACCTTTTCTTTGCCGATATAGAGGACGCTACCGTCATCCGAGCGGGTACTGAACTCATAGACTCCATCTTCCGGGGCGTATATATATCCGGTGAAGATATAACCGAAATGATCCGGCAATTTAGCGTTCAGGATAGAAGGCTCAGGTATTGTTCCGGTCTCGACCACCTTCGCCTTTTGCAGATCGGCTACCCATTGGAACTCTCCTTCGTAATAAGTATAAGCTACCCCATGCTTCGTAGGCTGTATGGATAACGCGGGGCGTAATACGGCTTTTGTCGCTTGGATCGAGTACGTACGGCTGGGTACGAATCCCTTTTTATATCCTTTGGCCTTGATAATCGTGGTCTCTTTTAAGACGAATGGCTCGCTGTATACCGGAGCGTTCTCATCCGGTTCCGATCCGTCAAGCGTGTAATGGATAACCGCCTCGGGTGTCGTGGATTTTAGTTCCGCCGTAATCTCTCCTTCAAACAAATCCAGATCATTCGCTATGTAAGGGATAGAGACGGTAGGTTGCTCCGTATAGGAATAGGGAGCGTACTCGGGAGCGGTTCCCCAACGCTTGTCCGGTGTCGCCGAGAGCGTAAAGTCCAGCGTCCCCCCTTGCATCAACTGGTCGTAGGTGATGTAGCAATGCGATATCTCCTCGCCGTTTAAGGTAACCTTCGTGATATACTTGTTCTTATCCGGCTGGTTGGCGGTAATGACCAATGTCTTGCCATTGCCCAGCTTCATGTTCGCCTTATCGAACAACGGGGTCGTTAGGATAAACTGGTTGCTACCCGGACATACGGAGTAGAAGCCGAGGCTGCTCAAGATATACCAAGCGGACATCTGGCCGCAATCCTCATTGCCGATGATGCCTTCCGGCGTGGGCTGGTACATCTCGTCCAGCAAGCGACGGGTCCATTCCTGTGTCTTCCAGGGCTGGCCCACATAGCTATATAGGTAAGCCATGTGGTGGCTAGGCTCGTTGCCATGCGCATATTGACCGACCAATCCGGTAACGTCTACCAGATCGCCGACTACCTCGGAGGTAACCATAAATAAGCTATCCAGATCAGCGATGAACGCCTCCCGGCCTCCGAACAACTGGGTCAATCCATATACGTCATGCGGGGTAAAGAAACGATATTGCCAGGCCGTAGCCTCCGTATAGGAACGTCCGATGGCGAATGGATCGAAAGGTGTCTCCCAATTCCCATCCTGCCGTTTGCCCCGGAAGAACCGGGTACTACCGTCGAATACGTTGATAAAATTCTGGGAGCGCTTGATGAAGGTCTCATAATCATCCATATGTCCTAAAGCTTTCGCCATTTGTGCGATACACCAATCATCGTAGGCAAATTCCAATAGGCAGGAAACCGATTCTTTCTTGATATTCGTCGGGATGAAGCCTTCCTTTATATAATAATCCGCTCCTTTCTTATTCTTCTCAGCGGAGATCTTCATCGCTTCGAGAGCGTGTTCTGCGTCATATCCGCGAATACCTTTTAAATAAGCGTCCGCTATAATCAATGTGGAGTGATAACCGATCATGGTCCCGGTCTCGCCCGCCGATAAGGGCCATAACGGAAGCTCGCCGCTGGCGTCGTACATATCCAAGAGAGACTGTACCATATCATTCACCAAGGTAGTATCCAACAGAGTCATCATCGGATGCCAGGCCCGGAAGGTGTCCCAAGTGGAGAAGGTGGAGAATTGGCGGCGACCTGCCGGGATCGTCGCTACGCTCATGTCGTGACGGCGGTATTGTCCGTTCACGTCGCTCGCTATATTCGGAATGATCTTGCTATGGTATAGCGCCGTGTAGAAATTCGTGCGCTCGGCTTCGGGGCCTCCTTCTACCGTGATAACGTCCAGCTCTTTTTCCCAATCGGAGCGTGTCGCTTGATGGATGGCATCGAAATCAAAGCCATAGGAATCCGTCTCTTGCTCAAGGTTCAGACGGGCGTTCTCCTCATTTACGATCGATACCCCGACTTTGCAGACGATGGGCTTTCCGGTAGTCGTATCGAAGGTAAGTACGGCTTGCCGTTCGGAAGGCTGTTCCATGGAAGAGAAGGGTTGCGAGAACTGCGCTACAAAGAAGACATATTGATTGTCTACCCAGCCCCGGGTACGCCGCATACCGGTAAGCTCGTTATCCCCGGTTCGCTTCACCCAGCCCTCGTACATATATTCGTTATCCAATAAATGGTCCATATCGACCACCAACGTAGCCTCTGTCTCTTTTTTATAGGTATATCGGTGTATCCCGACATGCGGGGTCGTGGTAAGTTCCGCTAATACACCTGCCTCCTTGAGATTCACCGAGTAGTAGCCCGGGGAAGCCTTCTCGTCCGAGTGCGAGAACGCTAGAGGTGTCTGGAGAGACGGGCGGAATAGGATATCGCCTAGGTCGATACATCCCGTACCGCTTAAATGGGTATGGGAAAAACCCATTAAGGTAGAATCGCTGTAATGATAACCGGAACAAGCGTCCCAATTCCCTTTCCGGGTGTCCGGGCTTAGTTGGACCGCTCCGTAAGGAGCCGTGGCCCCGGGATACGTGTGTCCGTGAAATCCCGTGCCGATAAACGGATCCACGGAATCGATGGGGGATTGTGGAGCTTGGCTACAGGCCGTGAATAAGGCTATTATTCCTGTACACAAGCAAGAAGAAAGCGTTTGAATTAATCTCATGGTATATTTTTTGTTTAATATATAGTATACAATAGGCAAAGGTAAGCTACCTATTTGAGATATGCGTTTTTACCCGGTAGAAAATAACATGGGCTGTTTCATTTTCTGAGACAGCCCGTAATGAATCTTATTCGTACCTTGATCGGTTTAAAGGAGCCGGTTAATATCCCTCGTTCTGCTTCAATTGACCATTCGATTTAGTAATCTCTTCACTTGGATACGGGAATACCATCATATGCGCTTGATAGGCGTTTTTGTTGGTGTAATCTTCGTAACCAATAATCGTGAACGCGGATTCCGGATTCGCCCGGTCTTCATATCTGCGGATACGTGGATGTGCGTTCAACTCTTTATCGGCCAATGTCTTTATGTCGGTATTGGAAGAACGGTTCCAACGCTTTAAGTCGAATAGATGATCTGTAAACTCAAAAGCCAATTCACAACGGCGTTCGTGATATAGATCCTTCATCGTGGCGGTGCCGGCAAGCGGTGTCAAGTTGGAGCGTAGGCGGATACGGTTGATGTCTGCGGTTGCTTTATCGGCTTGACCTGTCATTAAATATGCCTCGGCACGGAACAATAACATTTCTGCGAAACGGATGATCGGGAAATTGACACGGACCGTAGGCCAGTCTCCGTTAGCACTCACGGCTCCTTCACCTACAGGGTCTGAGTATTTGAACGCGTCCATGTATTTATTGATCATGAAACCAGCTTCAAGGTCGGAGGTAGACCAGAATTTGCGTGTCTCGCCGAAGAACGGGAACTCTTGGTTGTATTCCAAGATTGAGCGTACTAAACGGTCATTACCTTTACCATCTTTCGCCATTTCTTCGTAGATGTCGTAAGAGGGCTTCATCTGCCCCCAACCATTATATTTGCCCCATCCTTTGTTCTCAAGGATAATGCCCGGGAATTCGGTACCGCCCGGTAGTGCGCCGCCGATACTCGGAATAGTCCAGAGATATTCGGCATTCCAATAATCTTTCAAGTCAGACGAGAATAGTTCCGCGAATGTAGGAGCTAGATCTCGATTGTAGTTGTTCTCCAATTGATTGACCATCTCGATGACGTTGTTCCATTGGGTAGCATCCCAAGTAGCCCAGTAAGCATAAGTTTTCGCTTTGAACGCCACGGCAGCAGCCTGATGTGCCCGGCCCCGGTTGTCGGCGTCATAGGATTCGAAGTTTGGAAGGTAGGCGATTGCCTTGTCCATATCTTCGATGATCAGTTTATAATTGTCCATAACGGTAGCTTGCTGAGGCGGTATGGAGTTGTCGTAATCGTCGGGGAAGTCCTCGTAACGTACGAAAGGTACTCCTTGTTTATCCGTACCGTACCGATAAGCGATCAGATAATGTGCCCAACCGCGACTGAAGTAAGCTTCGCCCAAGCTGCGTTTCTCGACGGCGGTCAGCGTCGTTCCCTTTTCTTTCTTCACTAATTCTTGGATGATCCAATTCGCACGGGACATAGTAGAATACATACGGCTGAATACATCTCTTAGAGGAGATTCATCACCGGTATAGGCTAAGGTCGCCAAAGAGTTATAACCGCGCGTACGTCCCCAAACAATGTCGCATGCGGCTCCCTGTTCCCAGAATAATTCACGGCCGTAACAACCCTCTTGATGGAATCTTTCATATAATCCGTCAATGGCATCAATGGCCTGTTGATCATTCAAGAAATAGGAGGTTGTAGTTGCGTTTCCTTCCGGCTGAACGTCGAGGAAGTCGCTACAAGAACTACAAACCAATGCGGATAATGCTAATACTGTAATATATCTTTTCATTTTGATCCTTTGTTAATATGAATATCTTTTAAAATACCCGATTAGTATGTCAATTTGACTCCGACAGAGAATACGCGTGAAACCGGATACTTCAAGGCATCCCAACCGCCGGTTTCCGGGTCCATTCCTGAGTAGTTCGTGATCGTGAAGAGGTTCTCACCGCTAAGGTAAACAGACATCATGCTGTTGCGTTCTTGCAGGTGAGCGCATTTCCTGATAACATCACTCAAGTCATAGGATACGGTGAAGTTCTTCAAACGTAAGTAAGAAGCATTCTCCAGATACCAATCAGACGGTGTGCTAAAGTTGCTATTTGGGTCGTTTTTCGATAAGCGTGGAATATTCGACCCTGTATTCGACGGACTCCAAGCGTTCATGATCTCTTTTGAGCGGTTGAAGTTTCCTTCTACATCGCTTAAAGCCATATATTTACCTACATATAAAGCTTGTGCTCCACCTACGCCTTGGAACATAGCGCTTACGGAAAGCTTCTTCCAAGTGAATCCTCCGGAGAATGAGAATGTAGTTTTAGGTGTAGCGCTACCGCAGTATTGACGGTCTTCATCATTGATAACTCCATCACCATTGGCATCGACGAATTTCAAATCGCCGGCTACAGCGTCCGGTTGGATTCGTTTTCCGTCTTTGTTTACATAAGCGGCTGCCTCTGCGTCGCTTTGAAAAATGCCGTCAGTCTTGATCAGATAGAAAGAGGCCAGTGGTTCTCCTTCGGCTGTTTGATACATATATGGAAGGTTACGATAACTACCATCGAAATATGCATCATTTTTGGTGATACCTGTCCAAACGCCCGGGGTTCCGTCTGTGTTTTTTACCCCAATATCAGAAACCCAGTTCTTTAGATAAGAGAAGTTTCCGGAAACGAAGTACGACCAATCTTTATTTACCTGTTGGTTCCAATTGATTTGCGCCTCGAAACCTCGGTTGCGGACTTCACCTTGATTGACTAACATGGCATCGATACCGATCGTTCCCGGCCAGTTCATCGTTTGCGACTGGATCAAGTTGAACGTGCGTTTGTCGAAATAGTCGAATGCCATGCTCAAGCGATTGTCGAACATGTTCACATCTAGGCCTAAGTCCCATTGCTCGGAAGTTTCCCATGTTAAGTTGGGATTTAATGCGGTAGAGTTATAGACGAAGTTTCCCCAAATCTTGTTCGATTCTACGCCGTACTGTGCCTGCTCCGACCAGAAAGTTTTACCTAATAAGGCGGATTTATAATTGTAACCGATAGATCCCAGATTACCGACACGTCCCCAAGAAGCACGGATCTTCAATAAATTCAGTGTCTCGCTCTTCGGGAAGAAAGATTCATTAGAGATTTTCCATCCGGCTGTTACGGCAGGGAAGTCGCCATAGTTATTATCTTTAGGTAGACGGCCTGCGTAATCACGACGCCAAGAGGCTGTAACGAAGTAACGATCGTTGAAGGAATAAGCCAGACGGGCGATCAAGGATACGTTTGCGTCAGGACCGGTCAAATAATCGGTAGCGGAAACGGAATTCGCATAGGATAGATATTGTAAATAATCGGATTCGTCAGATAAATCTTTTCCATTAACCTCTAGCCCTCGCTTGCTGTAATGATCGGCCGTAGTGGATAGTAAGACACCCAGGGTGTGCATGTCATTAAACGTATTGTCGTAAGTCAATGTGTTTTCCGTTTTCCATGCGTCTGCACGGTAAGTCGTTTCATCCAGATTATTTGTCAAGGAGGGTTTTCCCACCTCGTCACGGATCGGACTGAAGTTCTTATATAGATTATTCTTCAGGTTGTAAGTGAAACGGCTCGTGAACTTTAAGCCGGTAACGATATTCGCTAGTTCCAGACTGGTCGTACTCCAGATGTCACTGGTTCGGTCATAGCGGTTTTCCGCTTCCAGCAAGCGAACCGGATTGACAGCGTCTCCGTGGATATCCGCGAAGTTGGAGCCATATTTGGCGATGTAATCCGGGTCTTCGGTCGTTGTTCCACCGTAAGTACCATCCAGCGGATTGTAAACCGTAGCGCTGGCAGGCATATACATAGCCGCCGCGACAACTCCCGTATAACCACTGTCGGTATCTTTTGAACGGCTTTCGTTGTTTTTCCAAACCACGTCTTCGGTGATGGTCACCCATTTATTCAATTTGAATTTACCGTTGTAACGAAGTGAAAGGTTCTTGTTGAAAGTATTGATCAATACACCTTCATCGTTATCGTAAGCAAATGAAACACGGTTGGAGGCATTCTCGGAACCAACATTCAAGGCTACGTTATGGCGTTGGTAGAAAGCGGTGCGGAAGATCTCGTCCATCCAGTTGGTACGTGTGGTACCTACCCATGGGTTCTTGGTCAAATCCCAACCGGTCGGCAATGTAAGCCCCGCGTTTGCGTAAGACAGTTTTCGCATCTCGAGTTGCTCTTCCGCATTTAACGGCTCGATTACGTTGCTAGCTTTACGAACACCGAAAGTCGCATCATAGCTCAACGAGGTCTTGCCCTCTTTCGCCTTCTTGGTGGTTACCAAGATAACACCGCCGGCTCCGGATTGCGCTCCATAGATAGCGGCAGAGGCAGCATCTTTTAAGACGACAATCGTCTCGATATCATTCATAGAGGCGATGGGTGCGCCGGGAACACCGTCAACAACCCATAATACGTTATCGCCATTCTGTGAGCCCTGTCCACGGATCACGATTGAGGGTGTAGCCGTTGGGTCTCCACCGTTCGCTTGTACGGTAACACCCGCTAACTGCCCTTGCAACATACTTTCGGTAGAGGTAACCGGACGGGCCACCAAGTCTTCCGTGTTGTTCAGCACGCCCACGGAAGCGGAGAGATCTTGTTTGCGTTGCCCCGCTCCATAACCGAGTACGACTACCTCATCCAATTTCTGCGTATCTTCTTCTAGGATGATGTTGAAGGTCGTTTTCCCGTTTATCGGGATACTTTGCGTCATATAACCGATATAACTGATCTCTAAGATAGCGTTTTCCGGAACTTCCAGTAGGAAATCTCCATCGAGCCCGGTGATTACTCCGTTTGTCGTCCCTTTTACGATCACGTTCGCGCCAATTACAGGAATCCCCGCCTGGTCTTTGACGATACCGGAAATCTGTTTCGTACTTTGTTGGTAGATGCTGGGACTCGGAAGTTCTAAGCCCGATGATTGCCCAAAGACGGGAGAAGCTTGAGCGGTTTGGGTACCTGCCACTATGCCACATAAAGACATCCCTACGCATAGATGCTTGACAGGGATGAAATCATAAAGCCGTTGTTTCATGTTTGCGTATTTTAGTGTTTATCTAAATCTGCCGCAAAAGTAGGCGTAATATGTGCGAGTATAGTGGAAGGTCTTATGAAGTGTTTGTGAATAAAATGTTGCAAAGCTGTTGCAGCCTTACTGCAACGCACGTGCAGTGTTACTGCGACAGGCGTGCAGTAACATTGCAATGCGGGTTGCAGTAATCAGAAATCAAAGTATCGTTTAGCGTTGTTGTAACTGATGTCCTCCACCATCTGTCCAATGAAGGAAAACTCGGAGGCGGGCAATAAGCCTTTCTCTATCTCATTGCCTAGCATATTACAAAGGATCCGGCGGAAATACTCATGACGGGGATATGACAGGAAGCTACGGGAATCTGTCAGCATACCGACGAAACGGCTTAAAAGCCCGAGGCTGGAAAGCGCATTTAATTGATCTTCCATGCCTTTGATCTGATCGAGGAACCACCAAGCCGCTCCATATTGCATCTTCCCGGGTACACTGCCGTCGTTGAAATTGTAGGCATTGGCTACCATCAACTCAGTGTCGCGGGGATTCAGGTTGTAAACGATCGTTTTCGCTAACAGCCCTTCTTGATCTAAACGGCTGAAAAAGCGGTTCATGGAAACAGCTACCGGCTGATCATCGATAGCGTCGAAACCTGTGTCTGCTCCTAATAACTTGAACATCCGTTTGTTATTATTCCGATTTGCGCCGATATGGAATTGTTGTACCCATCCACTCCGGGCATCCATCACCGCCAATTCGTATAGCAATGCCGAACGGTATTTGCGAACTTCCTGCTCCGTGAGCGATTTACCCATACGAGCCTTGAGGAAGATCACCTCAATCTCCTGCTCGGTATAAGGTTCGGCATAGAAAGTATCCAACCCGTGGTCCGATAACCGGCACCCTTGGGCGGCGAAGAAATCATGTCGTTTTTGTAAAGCCTCCAATAAATGCTTGTAGGTGAGGATGGTCTTATCGGCGGCGGCCTCCAGCTTGGACAAATAGTCATTTAGCGCCTTGATATTATCGATAGCGAGTACCTTGTCCGGTCGCCATGCCGGATATACACGAGTGTGGCATCCGTTTGAACGTATTTTTTGATGGTATTTCAAGGAATCTATAGGATCGTCGGTCGTACAAACGATCTCTACGTTCATCCGTTTCATGATGGCTTGCGCACGATACTCGGGGGTACGTAGTTTATCCGTACAAGTTGTGTAGATTTCCTTGGCGGAAGCAGGATTCAAGACTTTATGGATTCCGAATATACGGCTAAGCTCCAGATGCGTCCAATGATAAAGCGGATTTCGCATCGTGTAAGGCATCGTCTCGGCCCATTTAAGGAATTTCTCGTAAGAGGGCTTATCTCCGGTGATATATTCCTCGGGAATACCATTCGCTCTCATCGCCCGCCATTTGTAATGGTCTCCGCCCAGCCATATCTCCGTAAGATCCTCGAATTGGTGATTCTCCGCTATTTGCCGGGGATCCAGATGGCAATGGTAATCAATGATGGGCATCTTCGCCGCATACTCGTGATATAACTCACGGGCCGTGTCGGTCTGGAGCAAGAAATCTTGATCTAAAAAGCTTTTCATACTTGACGATACTTTTGAATGATAGATAAGGCGTTGCGGCATAAATCGGTAATGGATTGCCAATCGTTTCCCGCTATCGCTTCTTTGGGGAAGAGTTTGGACCCCATTCCTACGCAGGTCACGCCGGCCTTGAACCAAGCGGATAGATTCTCCTCTGTCGGCTCCACGGCACCGGTAGCCATGATTAGGGTCCATGGCATGGGCGCCTTTATGTTCTTGACAAATGAGGGACCTCCTACATTTCCGGCGGGGAATATCTTGCAAAGGTCGCAACCTGTTTCTTGGGCAAAGCCGATCTCGGATACGGAACCGCAGCCGGGCGTATAAGGGATGAGGCGACGGTTACATATCTTCGCTATCTCCGGGTTAAACAGCGGACCGACTACGAAGTTTGCCCCTAGCTGTATGAATAAGGCGGCTGTGGCCGGGTCTACGATAGAACCTACGCCCAATACTAATTCCGGACATTCCTTGGCGGCGTATTTTACCAGCTCGCCAAATACCTCGTGGGCGAAATCTCCCCGGTTAGTAAACTCGAAGGCTCTGACGCCTCCCTCGTAACAGGCTTTTACAACTTGTTTTGCGATCTCTACCTCTTTATTATAATAGACGGGCACCATTCCGGTTTGGATGATAGCCTGTAATGTTTGTATTTTATTGAATCGAGCCATATTGGGAATTAAAAATTGAAAATTGAGAATTGAAAATTAGCGGGAGACACGGCCGGAGGTGTCGCCGGACATGAGTTTTTCTACTTCCTCTACGGTTACTTGGTTGAAGTCTCCGTAGATCGTGTGTTTCAGGCAGGAAGCCGCTACCGCAAAGTCCAAGGCTTTCTGGTCGTCACCGGGGTAGGAGAGCAAACCGTAAATAAGGCCTCCCATAAAAGAATCGCCTCCACCTACACGATCTACGATATGGGTGATGTCATACCGGCGGGATTCGTACAACCGGTTGTCGGCGTATAGCACTCCGCCCCATGTGTTATGATTGGCATTGATGGAGCCTCTTAGCGTGATGATAACTTTCCGGGCACGTGGGAAGCGAGCCATTAATTGGGTACATACCGACTGGAAAGAAGCGGCGTGTACCTCGCCTTCCGTGGCGGCAGCGTCGAAACCTTCGGGCTTGATACCGAAGACTTTCTCGGCATCTTCCTCGTTTCCTAGGATGATATCGCATCCGGCTACTAGTTCCGGCATGACCTCATGGGCTGTCTTACCGTATTTCCAGAGATTTTTCCGGTAGTTGAGGTCGCAGGATACCGTGATGCCCAATCGGTTTGCCGCCTGTATCGCTTCCAAGCATACGTTGGCGGCACCTTCGGATATGGCTGGCGTGATACCTGTCCAGTGAAACCAAGAGGCATCTTTGAATACCTCGTCCCAATCGATCATCCCCGGTTGGATCTCGGCGATGGAAGAATGAGCCCGGTCATATACCACCTTGCTGGCACGAGCGACCGCTCCGGTCTCCAGAAAATAAATGCCTAACCGTTCCCCTCCGTAAATGATCTTGGATGTTCCGATACCCTGTTTGCGTAATTCCATAACGCAGGCACGGGCGATGTCATTTTTGGGTAAACGGGTTACAAACTCAGTCTCTATGCCATAGTTGGCGAGTGAGGCGGCGACATTCGCTTCCCCTCCGCCAAAAGTAGCGTTGAACTGATTGGCTTGGCAAAAGCGTAAATAGTCCGGAGTAGCCAGCCTAAGCATGATCTCTCCGAAAGTTATGACTTTCTTACTCATGGTGGTATAGTATTATGTTTTTCGCAAATGTAAGGGTTTATTTCGAATAATGTATAGCGTGTGTGCGAAAACATAGGCTTTTTTATTCCACCTCCCGGACAAAACGCCCGATTTCGAAAGGAGTCTTAGGGGCGCTAACACTGGTGTAGAAAGGAAGCAGGTATTTGACAAAGCCTTCTTCTACCTCTAAATTGGGAAATCCTAGTTTATAGATACCAAAGCGAGAATCATAATCCTTGATCGAATCTTCTCGAAGTTCTGTATACCGATGGGATAAATAGTCTGGTTCATAGTGCCAAATATTTAATGTGACCTATTGACAAAGATACGATAAGTTTCTTGATTTAGGATATAGAGTCCGGAAAAACAAAAAAGCCGCTAGTCCCAATATGGATGCGGCTTTTTTTGCTCCTCAATGAAACAATCTCACGATTCCCCCCTTGCAAAGACTTGTTAACCTTAGATCTAAAATACTATGAAAAAAACTCGATGCAAATATAAAGGGTTTTATAATATGCGTCAATAGTATTTGTAACATTTTATTGTAAAAATATCGCAAATAGGTTTCAATTTGATATATATCAAGCTTGTTATTCTGAAATTCCGTACTTTTTAGGAATATTATTCATAATTTCGAATAATTCGTTAACAGTCTCCGCACGTAGCATGGCGATCCGTGTTTGCTTGAAATCGGTAATACCTTTGAAGAGCGGAGTAGCTGCCAGATGACGACGAATATGTAAGATTCCCCTACGTTCGTCCAATCGTTCCACGCTTTGCTCCACTTGTTTTTTTAGGATATCCAGATACCAAGAGAAAGGCTCTTGCGGCAATAATTCCCCGGTCGTAAGATAGTGTTTTACCTCCCGGAAGATCCAAGGGCGGCCTATGCTAGCCCTACCGATCATTACGGCGTCTACGCCATAGTCCTCGAAACGCTGCTTGCATATCTCGGCGGAAGTCACGTCGCCATTCCCGATGATAGGGATTTGCATGCGAGGGTTATTTTTTACGGCACCGATCAAGGTCCAATCCGCCTCGCCCGTGTACATTTGCGCCCGTGTACGTCCGTGGATGGAGAGGGCGGCGATACCGCAATCCTGTAGTTGCTCGGCCAGATCCACGATAACACGGTTGTCGGCATCCCATCCTAAACGGGTTTTCACGGTGACGGGGATGTTCACGGCTTTCACTACTTCTTTCGTGATTTCCAGCATCAACGGGATATTGCGTAGCATACCGGCCCCGGCTCCCTTGCCTGCTACTTTCTTTACGGGGCAACCAAAGTTTATGTCTAAAATATCCGGACGAGCTTCCTCGCAAATACGTGCGGCCTCTACCATCGAGGCTACGTCCTTACCGTAAATCTGGATAGCGACCGGACGCTCATCATCGGAGACATTTAGTTTTTGCTGTGTTTTGTTCACACTGCGGATCAACGCGTCGCTCGATACGAACTCTGTATATACCATGTCCGCTCCGAAGCGTTTGCACATCAAACGAAACGAGATATCTGTCACGTCCTCCATAGGCGCCAAGAATACCGGACGCTCCCCTAAATCTATTGAACCAATCTTCATACCTTCTGTTTGCTAACTAAATAGAGATTACAAAAGTACTTCTTTTTGGGGAATAATTTTTACATCTCGTAAGATGATCGGTGGATGGAACAGGCGTTTTTAATAATCCGGATCATTTATGATATATTGATAGAGCTCGGATTGCCCCGCTTTATTTAGGATCTTGTGCTTCTCCAACTGGAACTATTCTTTCATGATGGGATGGAGGGTTTGTGCTTATAAGAAATCTTCTCAAATATTATTCGTACCTTTGCTACCGTAATATTAAAATATATAACCTTGAAAGAGAAGGATTTTGAAATAATGGCGCCTGTCGGTTCCTATGAATCGTTGATGGCTGCTATACAAGGAGGGGCCGACTCCATTTATTTCGGTATCGAGGGATTGAATATGCGTTCTCGCTCGTCGAATAATTTCACGACGGAGGATTTGCGTAAGATCGTCGCTATTTGCGGGGAACATGGTATCAAGAGTTATCTCACGGTTAATACGGTTATTTATGGTGAGGATCTTCCGTTGATGAGGGAGATCATAGACGCCGCTAAGGATGCGGGTGTCTCCGCCATTATCGCCGCCGATGTGGCCGCTATGAGTTACGCGAATAGCATCGGGCAAGAGGTGCACTTATCCACGCAGTTGAATATCTCGAACGTGGAGGCGTTGAAGTTTTACGCCCGCTTCGCCGATGTGGTCGTATTGGCTCGCGAATTGAACTTAAAGCAGGTGCATGAGATTTATCAGGAGATCGTGAAGCAGCAGATCAAAGGCCCGAAAGGGGAATTGATCCGCATAGAGATGTTCGCTCACGGGGCTTTGTGCATGGCCGTGTCCGGTAAATGCTATTTGAGTTTGCATGAGATGAACGCTTCCGCCAATCGGGGGGCTTGCATGCAAATTTGTCGTCGTGCCTATACGGTGCATGACAAGGATAGCCAGATCGAGCTGGATGTGGAGAATCAGTATATCATGTCGCCGAAAGACTTGAAGACGATTCATTTCATGAATAAGATGATGGATGCCGGCGTACGTGTGTTCAAGCTGGAGGGGCGTGCCCGCGGGCCGGAGTATGTGCGTCTCGTGACCGAATGTTATAAAGAGGCGGTCAAGGCCTATTGCGAAGGTACCTTCGATGAGGAGAAGGTAGCGGTTTGGGACGAGCGTCTGCGCAGGGTCTTTAATCGTGGTTTCTGGGATGGCTACTATCTGGGACAACGATTGGGTGAATGGAGCAGTAAATATGGCTCCGGTGCTACCCGTAAGAAAGTGTACGTGGCACGGGGTATCAAATACTTCAGCGGAATCGGTGTCGCCGAGTTTGAGATGGAGTCCGGTTCCTTGAGAGTAGGCGATGAGATCTTGGTAACGGGTCCCACGACCGGAGCCGTTATGCAGACCGTCGATGAGATCCGGGTAGACCTGAAACCGGTGGAGGAGACCGTGAAAGGGGAACGCTTCTCGATAAAGATGTCCGAGAAGATCCGCCCGTCCGATCGTCTTTATAAAATGGAGAAAGTACAAATCGAAAAAGAACTACAATAATGAAGGAATATATTTTTAAACTGACAGACAAGGTTCGCGATTATGAGTGCGATTTGCAAGGCGTGGTGAATAACTCCAATTACCAGCATTATATGGAGCATACCCGGCATGAGTTTCTGGAGTCGTTGGGTGAGAACTTCGGCGCCATGCATGAGAAGGGCATCGATGCTTTTGTGGCCCGTGTGGATATCCAGTTCAAGAACTCCTTGCGGAGCGGCGATCGGTATACTTCTTGCCTGAATGTATATAAGAAAGGGGTGAAACTGGTGTTCGAGCAAGATATTTACCGGGAATCCGATGGGGCGCTGGCTACTAAAGGAGTCGTGGAATCCGTTGTCGTAGAGAATGGCAAATTAACCAGAGGAGAATATTTCGATGAGATGCTAAAGCGAATAGAATCAAAACAAGCATAAATGACAGACAAACAGATTTACCAAATTGGCCTTACTATGATTAATGGGGTGGGAGATATCCTAGCCCGCCATCTTCTGGAAGCGTTGGGAGATGCGGAGGCCGTGTTTACGGAAAAGCGCCAGTCGCTAGAGAAGATACCGGGTATCGGCGATTCGATTATCGCCGAGATTAAGCGGGCGGATGTGCTTTTACGGGCAGAGAAAGAATTGGCTTTTGCCCAAAAGAACGGTATCTCTATCTATTTCTTGAAAGATATGAATTATCCGGAACGTCTGCGGGAATGCCCAGACGCTCCGGTTTTATTTTATTTCAAGGGGAAGGCGGATTTAAACGCCGCCCATATCATCAGCGTTGTGGGTACTCGTAGGGCCTCCGCTTATGGGCAGGAAGTGACCGAGCGTTTATTGCGGGATTTGTCCGTGATTTTCCCGGATCTATTGGTCGTTAGCGGACTTGCGTATGGCATCGATATTTGCGCTCATCGGAATGCGTTGAAGAACCAATTGCCCACGGTGGGCGTATTGGCGCATGGTTTGGATCGTATCTATCCTCCCGTGCATCGTTCTACGGCGGTCGAGATGTTGGAGCGGGGAGGTTTATTGACCGACTTTCCTAGCGGGACGAATCCGGATCGGCAGAACTTTATCCGGCGAAACCGGATCGTAGCCGGTTTGGCGGATACCACGATCGTTATTGAATCGGCGGAGAAAGGAGGCTCTTTGATCACGGCGGATATCGCTTTCTCGTATGGCCGGGATGTCTATGCCTTTCCGGGTCGGGTAACGGATATCAACTCTAAGGGATGTAATGGCTTAATCCGGCAGAATAAAGGAGGCTTGATCACTTGCGCTGACGATTTAATCATGGCGATGCGTTGGGATGTCGCTCAAAAGACAGACGCGTTACCGGTCCAAACCCAATTATTGTTTCCGGAGAACGAGGAGAGCGAACGGATCTTGTCGTTCTTGGAGACGCAAAAGGAATCTCATATCAATGAATTGTCCGTAGCCTTGAATCTTCCGGTACATCAATTATCTTCTCTGCTCTTTGAGTTGGAATTGGATGGAAAGATAAAATCGATGCCGGGAAGCATCTATAAACGAATGAAACCCCTATAAATAATTAAAGCCTGTCTCACGACAAGCCCTAACCAAACTTTGTTAACCTTAAATCTAATACTATTATGAAAAAACCACAATGCAAAGATAAGCTTGTAAAGCCCCTTTGTCAAGGGTTTTGAGTATAACTTGTGTTAAACAACATGCCTGCCCGGTATAAAAAATGTTTTTGAATTTGAAACTATACAGAATAGGCACAAAATCTTCTAAAATTAACAATTTGGATGTTGTTTGGGCTCACCCGATAAACCTGGGGGATTAAGCATACAGCTTTGTAAGTCTGAAAAGAAAGAATTTTATATCCGTTACTCCTCTTAAAGCAGCTCTAAACGCCTTAATTTTAGCATTAAAAGACT
>NZ_JAMOKU010000027.1:0-76311 GCF_023656845.1 Parabacteroides sp. Y3-G-102
TCCTGTAGCTGCAAGTACTTGGCTATTACGGTGGCGAATCTTGTCGTAATACATCAATTGAACTTTTTAGACCACAAAGATAAGTCAAAGAACGCCTTAATCAATTATTCAATATAAACTCTATTATAATAACAAAAAAACTAATTCTATTGAAGACCGGAGGATGACCGGATAAGTCTGAGCAATTCTTTGTTTGCCCGGCTATCCATGATGGTTTCCCGTTTTTCTTCAAAAAGATTGAGTGTTGTGGAGCATTCCCCACAGATGTCAATGCCCACTACCTGTTCTTTCTGAAGAATAACAGCCAGCAGTTTCTCCAATTCCCATAAGCTGAGAGAACCATGATCCCAGTTTGTTGCTGCCGAAGCCGGATTCAAGACATCCTTGTCTATGGAAATATAAACCGGCCCGTTGATATGTCCGGAAGAAAAGTCCTGCCAACCCTCTTCGTGCATGAGCGTAGTTTCACTGTAAAACCGGACTTGTCTTTCATATCCTTTCGGCACAGCCTGTATCAGTTTGTCTGAAGCACCTACGATAATTACTTTCTTGCAGTTGTTGTTATGGTCCAATATATCCTTTACCCAACTTCCGCAAGAAAGTATGTTGTCAAACAACGGTGGCTGCATATCGGGATGGTGGTCGAACACAATCAGCGAGAACGGAGTTTCGAGTTTGTCTGTCCAGAATTTAGTCAAATAATGATAATTGCCTGAATCGATGAAATGGACTCCCTCCGCCGGATGATCAGCAATCATCCGCTTCAAAGCCAAAGTACCATCCCTGTCACAGTAGCCCTCTGTACCATAAAGATGACGACAGTCCAGCCATATAAACTTATTGTTCCGGGCAAACGCCTCGTAGTCATACACTCCCGTGAAGTTCATGATGATGATCGGCCATGCTATCCGTTTATCTGTTTTTTGATTTTGCCCGCTCATACGTTGTTTTTGCATATCCTTTTACTGTTCATTAAAACCATCGTACATAACAGAAATCTTGCCGGTGAGGTAACAAAGCATTCTTGGGATACATACGGAAGGCCTGCTTGAAGCTTCCGGCGTTGAAAATGCCGGATGTCGCCTTAAAGGTATATAAATTCCCATTCTTGGAAACTGACGAAAGGGGAATTACCTCATATATGTGATCCTGACCGCCTTCATGCCTGATAATGACCGATTCTATTCCGATTGCGTCATCCAGGCCTTTCTCATCAACGACAACCGTCACCTCATATTCCTTTCCGGCTTCAACCGTGGCATTCAGCCCATTCCCAGCCTCTATGGATTTGATTTCTATGGCATCCCATCTGCTCCGGACGTTTGCTTTCCAGTCAGCCATCATTTTCGCCTTCGCAAAGTTGTCGGCTGCCAGAATATGGAAATGCTCTGACAGCTTGTTATAGAACCTGTCATAGTAGTCGTCCAACTGTCTTTTCATGGTAAAATGGGGAGCGATTTGTGCGATTGAGTTCTTGATATACTTGACCCAGTTTTCCGAATAGTTCTTCCCCCCATGCTCGTAATATAGTGGCAGGATGTCATGCTCCAACAAATAATAGATGGCTTCGGCATCCAGCTGGTTTTGGTACTGTTCATTCTGATAAGTACTTTTATCGGTCAGTGCCCATCCGGCATCCTTGCGGTATCCTTCATACCACCAACCGTCCAGCACGGAGAAATTAAGCACACCGTTCATCAATGCCTTCTCGCCCGACGTACCCGAAGCTTCTGCCAACCGCGTAGGGGTATTCATCCAGATATCCACCCCCGAGATAAGATGGCGCGCCAGGTCCATGTCGTAATTCTCCAAGAATATGATTTTACCTAAAAATTCCGGGCGCCGGGATATTTCCACGATTTGCTTGATCAGTCCCTGCCCGGCACCGTCATTGGGATGGGCTTTGCCTGCAAAGATGAACTGTACCGGATATTTCGGATTATTCACGATCCTAGCAAGTCGGTCTATATCCGTGAACAGAAGATGAGCCCTCTTATATGTAGCAAAACGGCGTCCGAAACCTATTAGAAGGGCATCGGGATTGAATCTCTCAAAAATGGAAACGCTCAATGCCGGATCAACCTGACTCCTGAGCCAGTCCTTGCTGCATTTGCTTTTGATATAGTCCAGCAATTTTGCTTTCTGTTTTAACCGGGTATTCCATATCTCTTCATCTGGGATGCCATAGACAGCCTCCCAGATTTTCTGATTGGACTGGTCACAGAAAAAGTTCTCATCAAAATTGTCCTTGAAAAGCTTTTTCCATTCTGCCGCACACCAGGTAGGCAGATGTACCCCGTTGGTTACATAACCCACATGGTTCTCTTCCGGGAAGTATCCCTTCCAGATCGGCGCAAACATTTGCTGGGATACCGATTTATGTAACTTGCTGACGCCGTTTACCTCCTGGCAGGTCTTGCAGGCGAAGACAGACATGCAGAAACGTTCCTCCTTGTCTCCCGGATTGTGACGCCCGAGATCCATCAGGTTATCCCAGGTTATACCCAACTTGCCAGGATATCCCTTCATATATTTATTGAAAAGCCCTTCGTCAAAATAATCATGACCAGCGGGTACGGGAGTATGTACGGTATAAAGTGAGGAAGCACGTACCAGCTCCATGGCCTGCCCAAAATTCAAGCCGCCATTTATGTAATCACAAAGCCGCTGGATATTGATCAATGCGGCATGCCCCTCATTACAGTGATATACATCCTTCGTTATACCCAAAGCTTTCAGCGTCATCATCCCGCCTATGCCAAGCAGAATTTCCTGTTTTAGCCGATTCTCCCAGTCACCTCCATACAGATGGTGAGTGATAGGGCGGTCAAACTCGCTGTTGAGTTCATTGTCCGTATCCAGCAGATAAAGGGGGATACGCCCCACACTGGCTTTCCAAACATTGGCATGTACCACAAAACTGTCGGCATAGGGGACGTGGATTACCAGTTGTTTCCCATCCGGTTGCATTACCTTTTCAATCGGGAGCTGCCCGAAATTCTGCGCTTTATAATTGACTGTCTGCTGGCCGTCCATGGAAAGCGACTGGTCAAAATAACCGTAACGGTACAAAAGTCCTATGGCACAAAGGTCCACATTGCTGTCCGACGCCTCTTTCAGGTAATCCCCCGCCAACATTCCCAAACCACCGGAATATATCTTAAGAACTTCATCCAAGCCGTATTCCATGCTGAAATAAGCTATTGACGGGCGCTGGTGGTCCGGTTCCACATCGACGTATTTTTTGAAGGCGGAATAGACGGCATCCATTTTATAGACAAAGTTCTCATCATGTGCCAGCGCTACCAGCTTTTCATAATTTATCCGCTCCAGAAACAATACCGGATTCTGTTCCACCTCTTTCCAAAGTCCCGGGTCCAAATCACAATACAGTTTCTTTACGTCATCATTCCATGTCCACCAGAGATTATGTGCGATTTCTGCAAGCTTCCGCAGTTCTGCAGGAAGATGTGAACCTACTGTAATCTCCCTCCATTGAGGGGTATTTACATTATAACTTGAATATTCCATGACATTTTATATTAAATTAAATAAGTTCTAATCTTTATTCAATCCTTTTATTATTTTTCGTTTACCGACAATCCATACCGTATCATTCTCCTTGAAAATTGTATCAGGGTCTGGATTCATAATATTCACGGTACTTCTCTCTATTCCGATAATGACGCTATCCGATATGTCCGCCTCCCGGATCGTCTTTCCGATCAATGGTGAACCTCCTTCGACAGGAAATTGCCCTATTTCCATCTCATCCTGCGAGGATGTTCCGTTCCCGTTCCTTTCTACCTTCTTTTGCTCCATGGATGTCCGGAAGCTTTCCAACTGCCGGTCCGTACCTACGACCGTAACCTTGTCATATGGATAGAGATGCTCTTCCCCTTGTGGTATATCCAGGCGTTTTTCTCCACGGGTGATTGAAATCACATTTATCTGAAACAAGGTGCGCAGGCTGCTTTCTTTTAATGTTCTGCCCACATATATGGAATCAGGGGATACTGTGAAATCCGCCAAATGTAATTCCTTGAACGGGATATTGCTGCCAAGGGTGGAGCCTGTATCACTTTCTGTAGAAAGTCCATTCCCGTCCGTCCCTTGAAAGTTTGCCATAAATTGTCTCTCTATAGTCAGCGACCGTTTCTTGATCCGCTTGGAGAAATAAATGACGGCAATGATAAGGGAAGAGACTACCAGCCCGGCTCCCAAGGCAACATTGAAAAGATGGGTAATGATACTCATCATGATAATCGTGCAAATCAGTATTTTGACAAGTACGATTGATACCAAAGGCCCTCTGTTGAACTTGTTGTCCGTCCAGAGTTTACGGAACTCGGCTGAATTGTTCTTTTTCATGATGATGGCCCATAGAAACGGGGATATGACAAGAAAGATGATGATGAAGCCCAACAAGTTCCCTTCCATTCCCGGCAGACTTTTCCTAATCAAAGGATGCACATAGGAAAAATATAAAGTGATGAAAAAAACGCATACGACCAGATAGAGTGTGACAGACACCAGCATAGACCGGATCAGTTTATGCCAAGTGCCCTGGTGTTTTACAGTCATTGCCCCGGACGTATAGTGTACGAGATAATCTTTCAGGAATCCAGGCATGTGGATGTCTATAAACCGGTATGCCGGTTCCGAAAGCCGTATCATATAGGGGGTAAGAAAAGTCGTTATGACAGATACGGCCACTATGACCGGATAGAGATACTTGTCCGTGACATTCAGACTGACGCCTAAAGATGCGATGATGAATGCGAACTCACCGACCTGTGTCAGTGAAAAGCCGGACTGTATGGCAATTTTCAACGGCTGGCCGGAAAGCAGGACACCAAAGCTCCCGAACAGGACCTGACCGGACAGTACCAGCAATGTCAGGATAAGAATAGGGACGGCATATTCCCACATCATGGCAGGATCGATCATCATTCCCACCGACACGAAAAATATGGAAGCGAACAGGTCTTTTACCGGCTGTACGATATGTGCGATTTTTTCCGCTTCAACGGTCTCTGCCAGCAGGGACCCCATGACAAAGGCTCCCAATGCGGCAGAAAATCCCGCTTTTGTCGCAATCATCACCATTCCCAGGCAAAGTCCCAGAGAGGTTATCAATAAAATCTCGTTGCTGGTGAAACGGCGTATCTTCTTCAGCAGGGTAGGTATCAGATAGATACCCAATGCCGACCAGAAAATCAGGAAAGCGGCCAGCTTCAATATACTTTCCAGCATCTCCTTCCCTTCAAAATGTTTGCCTACCGCCAACGTGGAAAGAATAACCATCATCACTACCGCCACCAGATCTTCGATGACAAGAATCCCCAAGACAATGCCGGTGAATTTCTGTTGGAGAAGTCCCATGTCATTGAAGGCCTTGAATACGATGGCCGTGGACGACATGGACAACATTCCACCCAGAAAAATACTGCTCATGTGGGAGAACCCCATTGCATTCCCCGCTGTATAGCCTATGAACATCATGCCACATACAATAGTGACAGTGGCAACGATAGCCGTAATGCCCACATTTATCAATTTCTTGAACGAAAAGTCCAGTCCCATCGCGAACAGCAGAAAAATGACACCGATGTCCGCCCATATTTTGATATTGGCAGGATCGGAAACAGTCGGGACCAGGGAAACGGAAGGACCCGCCATAATACCGGCTACAATGTAGCCCAATATGACCGGTTGCTTCAGCCACTTGAAAATGACGGTTACAATACCGGCAATAATCAGAATTATGGCAAGATCCGATATTAAAGGAGCAACTTCTGACATATTAACGGTTATTTTAGATCGATAATTCGTTAAGGACCCGGATCAGGCTTTTGTCAATAGGCTTGTCCTTTTTGATTGCCTGGACAAAAGGAACATAAACAATCTCGTTGTTCCGTATGCCTATCATAACATTTCGCTGGCCTTCCATCAAGGCCTGGATTGCGGCTTCACCCAGCCGGCTTGCCAGTATGCGGTCATTGGCACTCGGAGCGCCACCCCGTTGCAGATGGCCCAGGATAGAAACCCTGACATCATATCCGGGATATTCCTTCTTTACCCGGTCGGCGTAATACATGGCACCTCCATTCTTGTTTTCAGGACTTTCGGTCACAATTACGATGCTGCTGTTTTTCGTCTTTCTGAATCCACGTCCGATGAATGTTTCCAACTGGTCCACGTCCGTCCGGTCTTCCGGAATGATGGCCGCTTCAGCACCGGAAGCTATTGCGCTGTTTTGTGCCAGGAAGCCCGCATCACGCCCCATCACCTCGACAAAGAAAATGCGGTCGTGCGAGGTGGCCGTATCCCGGATTTTGTCCACACACTCCACGATGGTGTTCAGGGCCGTATCATATCCTATGGTAAAATCGGTGCCGTACAGATCATTGTCAATGGTGCCGGGCAATCCTATGCACGTCACATCATACTCCTCCGCAAAGATCCGGGCTCCCGTCAGGGAACCGTCTCCACCGATAATTATCAATGCATTGATGTTCTCTTTCTGTATGATCTCATAAGCTTTCTTGCGTCCTTCGGGAGTGATGAAAGTCTCGGAGCGGGCTGTTTTCAGTATGGTACCTCCCCTCTGGATAATGCTGCTTACGTCTTCCGTAGTGAGTTCTTTCACTTCACCGGCAATCAGCCCCTCGTAACCTCTATAAATTCCTTTCACTTTAAATCCGTTAAAAATAGCGGCGCGGGTCACGGCACGGATAGCCGCGTTCATTCCGGAAGCGTCCCCTCCGGAAGTCAGAATTCCTATATATTCATCTTTTTTCATCTATCTCAGTTCTTGTTTTGTTTCATTCTGCCAATATAGCTTTCAGTTTTTTCCGGCAGTGAAAAATACGGCTCTTTATAGTTCCCAAACTCACGCCGGTTCTTTCCGCTATCTCACGGTATTTGAATCCTGACAGGTACATCTCAAAAGGTATGAAATGTGACTCCGGTACACTTTTGATGGCATTACGTATCTTTTCCAGGTCATAGTTCTTGTCCACCTCCTCTCTACAGGACTCGTCCATGATCCGCGAATAATATGCAGGATCGGAGGATATGTACAGGCGGGTATGACCGACCTCCGCCCGGTAACCGTTGATAAACGTGTTGCGCATGATGATAAACAGCCACCCTTTGAAATTCGTGTTCTTGTTGTAACTTTCTTTGTGAAGCATTGCCTTGAGCAGGGTATCCTGCAACAGGTCTTCCGCCTTCTCCCTGTTAGCTGTCAGTTTGTACGCAAAACGGAACAGTTCGTCCTGTACGCCAAGTAGTTCTTTTTCAAAATTGAATTCCTTCATCGGTTGTGCCGGTTCCCTGTTCCGGAAGTGTCTGTTAAAGGTCGGACGGCTTTTCCGAACAAGAAAAGCCTGTCCGACCTTACGACATTCCAGATCTGGAATTATTTAACCTCGATAGCCTTGAAAGTTTTTTGTTTTTCTTCCTCCTTCATTTTCGGGATTTCAATGGACAGAATCCCGTGTTCGACTTTTGCGGAGATCTTATCCTTCTCCACATTTTCAGGCAGCAGGATGGTCTGCTGGAACTTGGAATATGAGAATTCGCGGCGGAGATACTTCTTGTCTTTCTTCTCCTCCTTCTTCTCTTCTTTCTTTTCCATGCAGATTGTCAGGTTGTTGTTCTCGTCAACATTCACCTTGAAATCATCCTTTGTCATTCCGGGAGCCGCCATTTCAACCTTGTAGTCCTTGTCATTCTCAATGACATTGATGGCAGGAGCCGTAACTCCCGTTTTTGCCAGCCACTCATTCTCGAAGAAATCGTTAAAAATACTCGGCAACCAGTTTGAGTTTGTTTTTACAGGTACCATTTTTACCTCCTTTTTTAATTGTTAATAAATAAAATATTCAAAAAGACAATACAATCCAGTCTGATTGACTGACTTTTATCGTCTGATCATACCTTGTTCGGCTACAGCCTTTGTCCGTTTCCGTATCTCTTCCGGGTTTCCAAGGTAGTAGTCCTTGACAAGAACCAGCCTGTCGTCAAATTCAAAGACATAAGGAACCGCCGTAGGCAGGTTCAGGTTGGAAATATCCGTATCGGAAATCCCTTTGAGATGCTTGATGATTCCGCGCAGGCTGTTGCCATGGGCGACTACCAGCAGGCTGTCCTTATACATCAATGCGGGAAAGATGATGCATTCCCAGTAAGGCATGACACGCCCAATAGCATCTTTCAGGGATTCCGTACGGGGAAGTTCCCTATCTGGCACACCGGCATAGCGGATATCCATGCCCGGATTACGGGGATCATCTTTGCCTACCGGAGCGGGAGCCACGTCATAGCTTCTTCGCCAGATGTGTACTTGTTCTTCACCATATTGGACCGCCGTCTCACTCTTATTCAGTCCTTGAAGCATGCCGTAATGCTTCTCGTTCAGCCGCCAGGTCTTTTCAACCGGAATCCAGTCTTCATCCAGCCGGTCCAGGACACAGTTCAACGTTTTTACGGCACGTTTCAAGTAAGAAGTGTAAGCTGCCTCAAAAGAAAATCCGGCCTCCCGTAATGCATCGCCTGCCTTGCAGGCTTCTTCGACTCCTTTCTCGCTTAAATCCACGTCCGTCCATCCGGTAAAACGGTTTTCTTTGTTCCATAGGCTTTCGCCATGACGTAATAACACTATTCTTTTCATGGATACTTCTCCTTTATGCAATGGTTATTGAAGAATCCAGATATACGTCCTGAATGGTGTTCAGAAGTTGAACTCCGTCTTTCATCGGTTTCTGGAAAGCCTTACGACCGCTGATCAGCCCCATACCACCTGCACGCTTGTTTACTACTGCCGTTACGACGGCATCATGCAGGTCGGATTCCCCATGGGATTCCCCGCCCGAGTTGATCAATCCGACACGTCCCATATAGCCATTCGCCACCTGATAACGACAAAGGTCTATCGGATGGTCAGTGGTCAGTTCCGAATACATACGCTCGTTTGTCTTTCCGAATCCGATAGCCTTGAAACCGCCGTTATTGGATGGGAGCTTCTGCTTCACGATATCGGCTTTGATGGTAACCCCGATATGGTTGGCTTGTCCTGTTAAATCGGCAGCGGCATGATAGTCGGTTTCATCCTTTTTGAAGCTGCTGTTTCTCAAATAGCACCATAAAATAGTAGCCATTCCCAGTTCGTGGGCATATTCAAAAGCCTGTGACACTTCCACTATCTGGCGGCGGCTTTGTTCCGAACCGAAATAAATGGTAGCGCCGACAGCTACAGCACCCATGTTCCATGCCTCTTTTACCGTACCGAACATTACCTGGTCGTAGCTGTTCGGATAAGTCAACAGCTCGTTATGGTTCAACTTCACGATGAAAGGAATCTTATGGGCGTACTTACGTGCCACAGCTCCCAGAACTCCGAATGTGGATGCCACGGCGTTGCATCCTCCTTCAATGGCCAGCTTTATGATGTTTTCGGGATCGAAATAAAGCGGATTGGGGGCGAAAGACGCTCCTGCAGAATGTTCTATCCCCTGATCCACCGGCAGGATGGAGACATACCCGGTATTGGCCAGACGCCCGTGCCCGTACAGGGCTTGCAGGCTCTCCAAGGTGCGTATATTCCTGTCGGAATTCATCCATACCTTATCTATCATATCCGGTCCCGGAATATGGATAAGTTGTTTGTCTATCGTCTTACATGTATGGTTCAGGTAGTACTCAGCCTGTCCTCCCAATAAATCTACTATTTTCATCTTATTTATTTTTATTGATTATTCTGGTTTATGACTCCCGTTCACCCAGTTTTGCATCCATAAAAAGGATAGCACTGTCTCCGGCTTTCCTCAGCCGACTAACAATATTGAGTACATTCGCTTCTTCTTCTACCTGCTCACGAACAAATTGCCACAAGAAGTTCTGAGTGGCATTGTCTTTCTCTTCGGATGCTACCTGTACCAATTCATCAATCAGTTTGGAAACATGTTTTTCATGCTCCAAAGCATGTTCGAATACTTCAACAGGGTTACCCCAACCTTGTGGAACCACATCGACCTTGTCCACTTTCGGGGTTGCCTCACGCTTAATCATGTACTCAGCAATGGCATATGCATGCCCGATCTCTTCTGCAGATTGTTTCTGCATCCAGCGAGCCATTCCGGAAAAGCCCTCTCTTTCCAGATAAAAAGACATCGATAAATACAGGTTGGCAGACCATAATTCTGCTGTGATTTGCTCATTCAGGGCATTTTGCAATTTTTCAGTCATGACGAATCAAACTTTTAATGTTAATAATAAATCCAAATTATCTCTCTTCTTTAAGAACAAGCATGGGCTTGTTTCAAAATTTCAATTAATACCGGACGTATCCCGCTGATAAAACATTCCACGGCGATCACCATCAGAATAAGTCCCATCAGTCTCATCATTACATTGTTTCCCGTCTCTCCCAAGATTTTTAAAAGCTGGGTGGACGCGCACAGAATAAAGAATGAAAGAATGCAGACCAAAGCGATTACGCCAAGCAATACTATTTTGAAAGTATATTCCGAAGCATCTTCCATCAATGTTATTCCACTGGAAATCGCTCCCGGACCGCATAACATCGGAATGGCAAGAGGTGTGATGGTTATATCTTTGGAATATTCTTTTCGTTCAGTTTCATTCAGTTTCACATGGGTGAAATGTGCCTGCAACATATCATATCCGATTTTAAAGATGATGATACCTCCCACAATCCGGAATCCGTCTGTTGAGATACCGAAAAAATGAAACAGGAACCTGCCCGATAATGTAAAAAGGACTAATATGATAAATGCAATGGTACATGCTTTCAAGGCGATACATCTGCGTTCTTTCGTATCCATTCCATCAGTCATTTGCAGGAATACCGGCATCACTCCAAGCGGGTCCATCAAGGTGAATAGCGAAGTGAAACACAATGTTATATATACAAATATATCCATGATGACATATATTTTATTGTCGATTATTATATCGCAAAAAACATACCAGATAGCATTCTGCAATATTAAATTTTGCAGAATATCAATCTTAAATCCATACCGTCAAAAATAAGGTAGTCTCCGTTCGTTTTCCTTGTAATAATTCCATAAATACCGTACTTACATATATACGGTCTGCATACAGCCCGCTGATGAAAGAATGGAAGGACATGTTCACATTCCGGCATAATATGAGAAATGTGTTTACCTGACATGATATGTACTGCTCGTGTTCAAGCAATTCATTCAGGGCATTCAATGGCGTTGTCCATTCATGTGTATCCCGTTTCATTTCATTGATTGCAACACATCCTCCATCATGGCATATCCGATTCATCATCTGATAAACCTTGTTCATATTGTCCTGTGCTTGGGAGTTTAGCCAGGAGCTAAGTATTGGAAGCCGTTCATCTTCAAAATAGACCTGCAATGACAGGTATAAACCGGTTGACCATATTTCTGTATTGATCAACTCATTCATGGCGTTTTCTATTCGTTTATCCATTATCACTCTGAATATTGAAAATCCATTACTAATATTATGTGTTATTCCCTGTATATAAAAATTCCATTCGATTGTGGGTAACCCATAAAACGGAATTCTTAAACGAGGCTTAAATAATAGGATACTTATCCGCATAGACAAATTGTCACAAAAAATAGTGCTATGGTGTCTTTTTGTCTTGTTTTTCTTGCAGAATATCCAATAAGATATCCAGTTCTCTTTCTATTCCTTCAATCTTATCGGAAATACAGTCCAAAGTATTATGGTGCAGACTAGCTTTACAGTCCTGCAACTCTCTTGATAGAGAAAGTACCTGCAACCAAAGTTCTTCCTCTGTGTGACAGGGGGAGTTACTATTATCTAGTACCATAGAAGGAGAAGGCAGAAAAGTGTCTTGGCATGTAATTTGTATGATAATGAACGGTATGTCCCGAAAGAGACAGGATGGAAATGAAAGGATAGAATATTCCACAAAAGACAGTAACAAACGAAGGGGGGAAGTCGTTGGAGACAGTTGTCTCGCTTTTAAAACAACTTGCTTTCATAATGTTTATAATAAGCCAACCCTGTTCCCTGGAGTTGTGTTTATATAAAGTTAAGCGTGGGAACTTTGGTATTACCGTTCAGAAGTATCCCCATACTCAACAACATATAATACACAAAGCCCCACGCCTATATATAACAAAAATCTATATAAATAGTACGTGGAGCGTCCAATGTATTATCCAATTGTTGTTTCGAAATTGGGGATTTCCTGAACTTGGATAAGACCTTAACGCTTTACTATAAATCTTCTATTTTTAAAAGACTAATACAAATGTAATAAAAGAAATGAATTCTTTCAAAGGAAATATCTCCTTTTTTAAGGGGTGGCTTAATTTTTCTTCATTGAAAGTCTTAGAATTACTGCCTGCCAAAGCCCGTCACAATTTTTTTGAAATCCTCAAGCTGTACATTAAGCTCTATATAGTACAAGCAGAAAAACAGACCATGATGCCGCAGGCAGTATAGGCCATAACCCACTCTTCCGTGAGTATCTTATCTATTTGACAATAATAAAAATGTAAAGGAGGATAATGGCATGGACAATATTCGTATCCCAATACATATAGGTTAACATATAAGGGAGAATGGTCACGGAGTCCACAAACCGTAGAATGAAAAAATATATTTCCATCGTGCACGGTTTATGCCTCTATCCGGATATTTGGCCGGCGCCGCAAAATGCGCAATGCATACTCCACAAAAAACACAAGGGAGGAAAAATAAGTCATACTGAACAACGCCTGTCTGTAATGGGTCATGGATACAAATGGACTACAGATAATGGCTGCAATGGATATAACGATACAATCAAGCACAAAATAATGTACGAACGTGCCTATCAGTTGCATTTGGATGAAGCAGTACCACTTCATGCGATGTTTGGTTAGATTGAGTATGGATATAGGGGCTTAAAAATTAGACAGATACAAATTTACTAAAAAAGGAGAGGCTGTCTCAAAAGAGGTGTTTACAAACTTACTTTTGAAGATTTCATCCTTTCAAACTGCTTTTTCGTTGCCATAAGCCTCCTAAGAGGCTACTTTTGCAAGATTATATGCTATGGCTAGCAGGGCGAACTCAATTTCAACCTTCTTAAATCCACGAAGATGGAACCTCTTGAAGTGCTTGTTGTTCTTGAGGTTTCCAAATACGGCTTCCACATCCTGTGGTCGCTGACTGCGATATTTCAGACCTTCATCAGAGAGTAGCTTTTCACGTTCTCTTTCCTTGATTTTCCTCAGACGGTGATTTACCTGTACAATCCTTTCCGAGCGGCTTCTGTAGCACCGGCATCTTAACGGGCAGCCCTTATAGTTACGTGCCTTGTATCTTGATATGGTCTGCACAAAACCGTTGTTTGTTACCCGCCTTGCATCGGAGAGTCTTTCCATTCTCTGTCCCGTAGGACAATACATGCCGTCGGTTTCTTCGTTATGAAAATAATTGTACTTTATAAAGGTTTCAATGCCATGTCTGAAAGCATACAGATAGTTCTCTTCACTTCCGTATCCGGCATCACAGACAGACACGTCAGGGTATCTGCCGTAGAGGGAATGGAAATCATCCATATGCAGAGGATAGGTGGAGGTATCGCCCAACACTGATGGATGGTATAGTTCAGAATGAACTGTTTATTGGTACTGAACTGGGGATTGTATCCGGGTTTGAGTTGTCTGTTCTTCATATGGTCATCTTTCATGCGCATGAAAGTAGCATCATTGTCTGTCTTTGAGTGGCTGTTACGTCCGTCAAGTATCTTTCCCTGCGATTCATATTTCTTGAGCTGTTCAGGCCATGACTTCCTTACACGTCTTACCTTCGCTTTCATCTTCTTGTCAGCATCCACTCCATTCAGGGCATCATCTATCTGCCCGAGTGCCTTTTCCACTTTCTCCGGGGTGATATCCTGATAGGCAACCGGAGCGGAATCACGCAGTTCCTGCTTGGTGAGGGACTCGGCGTATTGCCATATCTCCTCAAGCTGTTCCGCGATTCTGGATATGCGGGTATGTATAGATTTGCCCCCCCAGACGAACGTATAACGGTTGGCGTTCACCTCCATCTTCGTCCCGTCGGTACAGGCCACATCCAGACTTACAAAACCTTCCGCCACGAGAAACTTTACAATGGTTGCAAATATCGTCTTCAGCACATCCTTTAGCCGGCTGCTGCGGAAACGGTTGATGGTATTATGGTCAGGAGTTACATTGCCGGTAAGCCACATGAAGCGTATGTCATTACGACAGAACTCTTCTATGCGACGGCTGGAATAGATATTACGCAAATGCATAGACAAGAATCTGAAGCATCATGCGTGAGTGGTACGCAGAACAGCCTTTAGGGGAATACTTACGGTAAAGTGCTTCAAGGTTTATCTGTTCAATGATGCGGTGAACAACCCGGACCGGATCGTTCCGGGGAATAAAATCGCCTAAACACGGAGGTAAAAGCAGATTATCGTTGGATGTGTAACTTTTAAACATTATCTTTGGGATATCTTACTTGATGCCCTAAGATACAAAAAATTAGGGAGATGGGCAAGTTCTGGCTGAGCGAAGTTAGGGCTTACCCGATTTTTTGCGGACACAAAAAAGGCCATCCCAAAGTTTATTTGAGACAGCCTTGTTTATTTTATGTGCAAATGTAACTGTTATCCTAAATAACCATTCAGAATTATTTCAGCATTTCACCTTTTTCGTTGAAAAACACAACGCTTTCGGTTCCGACGGCATCAACCAAAGTTACTTTATAAGTCTTTACGCCATCTTCTGCCACTTCTACGGCTGCTTCCTTAATGGTGGATTCAGCATAGTCTTTCTTGATGGCGTCCTGAACTGCCTGCGGGAGTTCCTTTATATCAATCGGTTTAAACTCGTTCACCATTGCAACGATTTCAACATCTGATGCCATGTTGTTAGCGAATGCTACTGAACTACCTAATCCCATTACCAGTGCTACTGCAAACAATACCTTTTTCATAATGCTAATTATTAAATTGTTAAACATCTTATCGTCTTACGCTAAAGAATAGACAATCACCGTGCCAAATAAATGGATATTTATCATATTGCTGTAAAACAGACCCTTATGAATTATTCATATTGCATAATGCAAATGTCTGATGGGCATTTTTTCTACAATGATGTGGAATGCGATACACATGGTCTAACGACTGTGAATAAGAGAGTTGAGACGTTAAAATCATGCAGACGGCATGCGAAAGGAGTCGTAACGAAAGTAATCTCTCCATTACGGCTCCTGGTTATTATCCTTCTACTGTTAAAAAGTAATATCCAATTTCACCATGAATGTTATCGAACGATAGCCGCACTCCTTGCTCAACAGGTTGTTCACCATAAACTGGAAAGCGACTCCCTTTGTCACTTTCACGCCGAAGTAATTGCGTATATGTTCGTAAAGGAGATGGCCCATTCGCTGGGATTTGAAAATACGACGTTCTTCACCCAATTCTTTAAACGGTTCACCGGCTCTACTCCGCAGGAATATAGAAAGCATTAATCTGCCAGATACCTTTTCATTCCCGGCGAGTACTCTGTCCGGTAGTTTCCGCAACTGTCCGTATAGATAATGAAATTGTCAATTTCCGGATGCTCTTTCTACAACTGACGGGCTTTGCGGCTCCCCAACGTCATAAAGGCCGTTGCATAGGCATTAGCAAGCATGCACTGATGGGCAATAATTGTAGCACTCAATATATCCTTTTGAACCGGATATCCTGTTATCGGATTGATGGCATGAGCGTATTTCCTTCCATCTTTCAGATAGAAATTACGGTAGTTGCCGGAAGTTGCGAGTCCCAGCCGTTCCGGCAGTTGCACAATTTGTTCAAGCTCGGAGTTTGTTCCGGTACTGTCATCCTTCGGTCTGACAATGCCAATGCACCAATTCCACCCTTGCGGGTTCTTTCCTTTCGCTATCATTTCGCCGCCGATGTCTATCATATAGTTCGATATGCCTTTGCGGTCGAACAAACACGCGATTATGTCACAGATAGTACCGCCGCCGAGCGCCGAGAAATTGAGCAGGATGCGGGGATCGTCTTTCATCACACGGTTGCCCTGTAAACGCACTTTCCGGAAGCCTACAAAGTGGCGGATACTGTCTACGAGTTGCGGAGTGATGCTGTCGAACTTTGTAAAGCCAAATCCCCACAGGTTGATAAGCGGTGCACAAGTTACGTCAAATATCCCGCCTGTTTGTTCCGACGCTTGCATGGCTGTGCGGAAAGGATTGCATCAAGTTATATATCTTACGATGTTTTTTGTGCCAAGTGTATCTCTATGTAGAATACATTTCTAATTAGCTAAGCGATATATGAAACTAATCTTATCGAAAATTTTGTCCGTATCTTCTCCGACCTTTGGGTTAATCAGTTCAGCATATATCTGCATAGAAAAGATTGATTTTGTGTCCTAATACTTTTGTAAAGTTTCTTATGGCACGCCTTTTAATATACCCGAAACAACAAAGGTATAATGTCCGATATGAAAAAAAACTGGATTTTTATTGAAGCGAATCAATTCTTTTATTATTTTTACCTTTCCTTCCATAACCAACGTGGTGCGCCGCTGCGCCCTGCAGCTGCTCATGTCGAAACAGAAAACACTGGACAAGCAGACGCTGAAGGAAGCCTTACAGAAAGAAACACAGAGAATGTGAAATTATTACGTGGACTCCGACGGACCGCCCTGCTTGTGTTACCGGCTGCCTTGCCCGGGATGAACCTTTGAGATGCAACCGCCAGACAAAGGGGAAGAGGAACACTTCCATACCCGTAACCCGGCAGGACAGTCTTATGCCAGGGACACAACTATAGAAAAAAGGACAGACCTGATAGTAAGATGCGTTTGGCAAAAAAGGAAATGATGAATATTAATAATAGAAAAAGACATTTGTTCCGCAAAGCATACGCGGATATGTACATAAAAAAAGAGAAATATCTTCAAAAGGAGGATTGTTTTCCAGCCCCCCCATTACTGGTAGTTTTTAGGAGATAAAGCCTAAGGATATTTTGTTTTTCTCACTTGAAAACCTTTTTTTGCATAACAAAAACGTCCTTTGAATGTATGCAAGATGAAACAAGCCGCTGAATTTCGCTCGTTTCTAAATAGTTACCTATTAAATAAAAATAACAAGAGAACTATTTAATTTTCAGTTAGATAGCAAAAGCATTGTGTTTCGCCACGTAACTCGTCAGCGGAATAGGAAGACCGATTTGTTCTCCCAATTTCTTTAGTTTTGAATTCACCAGCTGGGCTGCACTCTTGTATTGCTTCCGTTCGTCCGCTTCTGCGTCGAGAATGATCGGCAACAGATAGGAAGAACCCATGGTGTCGTATTTATCTATGATTTCTTGCATGGGCTTTTCCCATTTGATTAGTAGCTGTTGGTTGGTCTTTTTTCTGCGATATGATAAAAAACCGTTTTGCAGATTACTTTTCTTTAGATAAGCCATATCTATAAATGACATTCCCCGAGTATAAAAACTGAACATAAATAGGTCTCTTGCATATTCCAAAGAGGAATCGTGGCTTAAATCCATATCGCGTATCTGCCGGATAATTTTGGCCGGAACCGCCCGTTTTATAGTTTTATCTATGCCTGTATATACATGTTTAAACGGATATCGCTGTATGACCAATTCTTTCTCTACGGCACGGTTATACATGGCCCTGAGATTTCTCATGTAATAAGAAGTACTGTTCGGACAAATGTCCTGAGATTTTAGATATTGTTCATATTCTATCATCAGATTGGAGTCTACGTTGTCGAAAGGGATGTCCCTGTCTCTCTTTCGGGAGTGCATGAATCGCTTGAAGCTATTGAGTGTAGTGGTATAAGTTTCGGTGGTGCGCATTTTCCCTATTTGTCTCAGTTGTTCAATGAGATTCTCACAAAAAGACACAAAGTATTCGTTTACAGGAGGAGCGGAATAATATTCAATGATTTCGTCTGCTGTATATTTGTATCCAAGATTCTCAAATCTTATCATGATATCTTTTAGACGTGAGGTATCTTCTTTTATACATTTTTTTAAAGAAACCAAATACCGGTGTCGGTTTTCTCCGGTCTTTGCCGGTATGATTATTTGGGAGTTGAAAATATCCCACTCATCAGGATAAATCTTGTATCCTGAATTTATCTGTCTTGCTACACGATTATGAATTACTTGATAGAACAAGGTTCCCGCTTTTCCTTCTATAGAGGAATGTCGATACTTTATTTTCAATGATGCCATTTTTTGTTTAATTAATATTATATATTCTCCAAAATAAATATTTTGGTGTATTATATGGTTAATAACCAATAAATTAGACATCTGTTTAATTTTGATTATAGTTGGGTTTGTATCAATACGGCGAAATACTTAGCTATTATATATCAGTGTAAATAAGGTTGGATTTTACTCTTTTTTTATTTCCGTTCTTCCCTTTTCCTTGTTTTCTGCCTCCTCTTGTGTGCTTTTTCATAGCTCCATCTGAGACCCTTTGTTTTTGAACGGCAAATTTATGTCGGTGGATGGATATGAAAGAGTTCCGGTCTTCGCCCTTTGTCCTGAAAAAAATAACGCCGGACGGCTTCGCTGTCCCCAACATTTTTTGTCGTCCAAAACTTTTCTAAATCCCTCCTTCCTTATTGATGCGTGCCGTAAAAAAAAGGCTCATTAACTCAGATGGGGCATGAAAGCTCAAAAAAAAGTCGGCAGAAAGAAAAGGCTATCCCGGAAAGGGGGTTTAAAAAAAGGTCTTTAAATCTAGCTGAAGCATAAAATTAGAAGTTTAACCCATTAAAAATGTGACGTATGATTACAGTGACAGAACAACTAAAGAATGTGTTTGAAGCCAACCCTTTGTATTCAAAAGAGGGGCAGGGGCTTAATGCGGAAGTTATAGCGAGATTTTTTCTTCCTTTCTCTTCGGCGGTATGGTTGGTAACGGAAGCTGAACAGCAGGAAGACGGTGACTGGCTCTTTTTCGGCTATTGCCATATTCAAGAATAGGAATGGGGGTATGTGCTTCTTTCTCAAATTCAAGAGGTGAATGTTCGTGGGTTGACCGTGCAGCTGGATAAAGGGCTGAAAACCGGTACGACGGTAAAGGATTGCCTGAATTGATTAAGGGGTAAACGGAATGTTGAACTTAAAAACGGAAGTTATGGTTTACGAAACGAATTGCACGGAAATAACACAGGATAAACCACGTTTCAAGAGCCGCAGGGACAGGCAGAGTTTTCTTTGCCCCCAGCATTGCCGTGTGGATTTTGAAAAAGGGACACTCACCATACCGAAAGCCAAAGATATTTCTGCCGTACCGCACCGCAAGTTCAAGGGTATGGTGAAGACCGTTACCATCAGCATGACACCTTCGGGAAAATACTTTGCTTCCGTATTGGTTGATACGACCATTCAAGAACTTCCGGCATCAGCGATACAGGGCAATACGACTTTGGGCATTGACTTAGGAATCAAATCACTCGCTGTATGTTCTGACGGACGCACGTTTGACAACCCGAAGAACTTGCAGAGAAGCCTTGACCGCTTGAAGCTGTTACAAAAGCGGTTGAGCCGCAAACAGAAAGGTTCTGCCAACCGCAACGAGGCTCGCATCCGTGTAGCTCGGTTGCAGGAGCGTATTGCTAACTGCCGTGAGGATAACCTTCATAAAATCACCCACGCACTCACGCACGACAGCCAAGTGCGTACCCTCTGCATGGAGGATTTGAACGTGAAGGGTATGCAGCATAACCACCATTTGGCGCAAGCCGTAGGTGACGCATCTTTCGGGATATTCCTGATGCTGCTTGAATACAAGTGCCGCTGGTATGGTGTGAATCTCATCAAGATAGACCGCTTTGTCCCAAGCTCGAAGACCTGCGGCAAATGCGGCTATGTGTATAAAGGATTGAAATTGAACGAGCGAAACTGGACTTGTCCGGAATGTGGCACGCATCACGACCGGGACTTCAATGCCGCTTGCAACATCAAAGAATTTGGCTTGAAAGCCCTACCCACGGAGCGTGGGAAAGTCAAGCCTGTGGACTGTCCTCTTGTGGATGACCGACCTCGTGTCCTAAAAAGCAATGGCAGGAAGAAGCAGGAAAAGAGAGGAGGTATTGGTATCTCCGAAGCCGCTAAATCTTTAGTTTAGCGGTAGTTCACCTTCTAGTCAAAGGGAGCAACAACCGTTCCAGAAGTTCTTTCTTGTTCTCAACGGTCATTTTGTTTCTTCCTTTGGCTATGATTTCAGCAGCCAAATCGCTTTTACGCCCGGCGATGTATTTTTGTCGCTTTCCGTTGATGACTGCCTCGATACGGAAATCATGCCGGGTGTTTTCGATGATGTTGATTTCTGATACTAGAAAGCCATCCTCTGTTTCGTAGGGTTCAACGATGGTGGGCAGGTAGTGCTTCATGGTTTCCCCTATGAGCGGAGATACCAAGCCGGAAAGATGCTCTTCGATGCGGTCTTTCCAATACTCATCGATTTGATAATTGGTGGCATAATCGTAGAAATGGCTGATGGCAAGGCTGACTTCCTCGATTATTCTTTTCGCATTCTTTATTCCGTTTTGTCGGGCAAATTGCAAGAGGTCATCTTCCGTGATGCCGTTGTCTTTTCCCGAAATATTCATAGAGTGTACGTTTTCATAGGCCGCACCGTCTAAATTGGTGGTGAATGTCATGTCGTATGCAGGGGTGATGTGCCATGTGCCGTTTCTTTCCATCAGGAAAGAGAAATTCTTGATGTGGTCATCCACGTTGCCACCCATGACATTGAATACCATCCGGCGGTACAGTTCAGATTGCTCACTTGCCGGGATGCTCAGCTTTCGGCAGACTTCAAACAAATCCTCATAGCTTGTTGCGTCCGGATTCATGGCAGCGAGCGTCTGTGTATGTATCTTCTCTCCGTTTATCCTATCGTAACGCTCCGTCAGGAAGTGATGTTTCCCCTCAATTTGAATGAGTCGGGAAGGCATCATCGTAATCCCGGCTTCTTTTGCCAACTCATAATATACCATTTCCATTTGCGTGAACGGAAAATCGTCCCCTTCTGCAAACTTCAATATGTAGTAGGTATAGCCCTCCGGCAAAGGAACTTGGCCGGAACGTATATCATGTGTCGTTTCATTGATGGCGATGATGGCTTTCGGGTGCTGTCCTCCGGCTGATGTCCCTATCTCATAGATACTTTGCAGTTGCAGTGCTTCATCATCTTGCACGGATATTTCCTCCCGTTCCTCAAAGATACGGCGTGCCAGTTGGTATAAACTCTCTATCTGGAGAGTAGAAGAGGATTCCAATCCCGGTGTGGCCGGAATGAACTCAAAGGCTCCCATTCCCCGTTTTCCGATGAAAGACAGTTTATCTACCGGCGTGAGTTTGCGCTTGGGGATATGGTTTTGTGCCGCCCATTGGTCGAAGACCATGTTACCCCACCGGTCAGGCAATGAATCTGCCAAGAACGGTGGAAGACCTTGATAAATCTTTTCTCTGTTTCCGAGTATGGGCATACCCTTTGCCGTCGATCCTTTGACAGAAGCGGTCAGTGGGGCGATTTCCACTCCTTTCTTGATGAAGTCCGGATGATAGTTGAAGACGGCTCTTTTGCTCCTTTCGTCCCAATAGAGCTTTCCGACTTCTTCCCCCCATAACATAACACTCACAACATTATTTTCCATGTCTTATCCTTTTCGGCTTTTTATTCATTATTTGTTCCATAGTATAGGCTGAAACAGGTATTTCCGGCAGCAGGTCGTCCATCTGTTCCAGACAGTCCACTACTCGCAGCAGGGCAAGAAAGTTGCCCATATTGATGTTATAGGCCTTCCCGTTCTCAAACTGGCGCAAGGTGATAAGGCTGACACCGGCTTTCTCGGCAACCTCTTTTTGGGTGAACCTATAGGTTAGTCTGTATTCCTTAAATCGCCTGCCCAGTTCCGCTATGATTTCCGGATTGGCCATGGCTTGGGTGATGTGATTCGTTGTCATATCACAAAGGTAAATATATTAACTGTTAAATCAAAATATAATAGATAATAATTAATATATTTACTATTATATTGAATGTTGCGAGATGTCGTTTGTGTGCTAATCCCCCAATTCCATGCTTCGCTTATTGCCGCCTATAATCGGGCTTTGTGCGGGCTTTATGTCCTGAATGCTTTTTAGCACTTCCTCCATTTGGAAGATTTTGGCGGCAGCGATGAAGGTGGTGGCGGATATATCCGGCTGGAGGATTTTCAGTACCTTCTCCGATGGCTGATATCCTTTCATCTTCAGTTCCAGGATGGCGTTGAAGTCATCATTCCACATAGCCTTCATGAAAGCCTGCTCTTGTTCGTTGGCAATGTCCGGCATTTGGATGGTATGCAGTTGCCTGCCGAACAAGAGCAGGTTTTTTCCGATAAAGTCGGCGTGTTCCGGTTTGACCCCGCAATCCTTGGCAGTCTCATGCCAATGCGATACGGTTTCCTGTACCTTTTCGATAATCTGTTTGTGTTCCCGGATACCCATGTTCTCACCCACCTTTTGCAGATCTTCCATCGTGAAATTGTCTTGTTTGCCGTTGAGTGACAGTTGGTGGCGGTTCGTCCATTTGCCGCCCGGTGTGTATGAGTAGCAGAGGTCGTATGCCGGTGACAGTTTCCACTTCCCTTGTCTATCCATCAGGAAAGAGAAGTTCTTGCTATGGTCGTCATGGTTCCGGCCCATGACGTTGAACACCATTCTTCGGTAAAGCTCCTCTTGGCTGGGATAAGGCAGGTTCATTTGCCTCATGATGCGGAATATCTCTTCGTATGAATGGCGCTGGTCACGGTCATAGTGGGCAAGCCCGGCCAATGTCTGTACATGAATCTTCTCTCCGTTTTCCATACGGTCAAAACGGCGTGTCATAAAATGGCATGACTCTTTTTCCTGAAGTAACCGACATTCCATCATATCGATACCACAGGCTTTTGCCATTCGGTGATAGGCATATTCGATGTTTCCTATTCCTTGTGGATTGTCCGTTATCTGCGTGTGTTCGCTGTATTTGCCGCCATCAAATTTCAGCAGCCAATACCCGAATCCTTCAGGGGCTTTTACCTGCCCGGAGCGTACCTCTCCGGTAATATCGTTATAGGCGATGATGGCCTTGGGCTTGGCACCTCCGGCTGATGTTCCTACCTTCAGTATATCCAGTATGTTTCTTCCTTCCTGGCGCAGTTGGGTCTGAAAAGCCATCCTATCTGTGAATACGAATTGGGCAAGCTCCGTCAGTTCCTCGATATGGAGGACCGATGATTCGTTCATGCCGTTGATTGGCGAGGACGGCTCAAACTCCAGTGCGCCCATGCCACGTTTGCCTACATAGCAAAGCCTGTCTAAAGGGGTTATCTCTTCTCTGGACAATCCCTTGCTGGCAAACCATTCATTGATGATCTGGTTTCCAAAAGTATCCGGCAGTGAATCGGCAAACAGTCCGGGCAACCCCTTGAAACAGTCGGTGCGGTTTTCAAGGAACCGGTAGGGTGTGTTCCTGTATTGGTCGATGGGCATGATGATGGGAGAAATGTCAAGACCGGAGCGGATGAACTTCCGTTCATAGTCGAACAAGGCGGCATTGCTTTCCTTTTCCCAATAGAGAGAGCCTACGCTTTCTCCCCACAGCTTTACATCTACTATCAAATCATTCATGGTTATCTTGTTTTAAATGGCGTACACGGTAGCGTTTCTTCCCTTGCAGTTTTTTGAGCTCTATCGGGCTGACCCGGATTTCCGGTACCAGTTGCTCCAGGTTCTCCAGCAGGCCGAGCGAGCGGAGTACGCTGATGAACAACAGCAGCGATACCGATTTGCCCTTCTCGATGTTCGCAACGGTCAAGGGGCTTACACCGGAAGCCGTTGCCAGTTCTTCCTGCGTGATACGCTGCCTGATACGTGTCTCTTTGATGCGTTGGCCGATTCTCATCAGCACAGCCGGATTGCTCATTTCATGCCACATGGTTGTTCCTTTTTTGCAAATATACAAATAATCCATGTAAATGTATAGATTAACTTGAATATATGATGTTAATCTATATAAATATAATGATTATAGTTGCCTTGTCTTTTCTTGAATTAAAAGCAAATAAAATCACAATGTATTGTGAATATGAAAGAGATAGGAAAGATTATTAAAGAGCGTAGAAAGAGTTTGAAGGTCAATCAGCTGGAACTCTCCGAGCTGGCAGGTGTGGGCATCAATACGTTGGTGGCCATCGAGCGTGGAGAAGGAAATCCTAAATTGGAGACACTGCTTTCCATTCTTGACACGCTTGGGCTTCAAATGACTATCGGATTGAAAAGTTGAATTTAACTGTTAATTGAAATGAGACGATGTGAAGTTTATTTGCACGGTATTAGAGCCGGGATGTTGACAGAAGAGGATAATGGAGAATATACATTCACCTATGATTCTTCTTATTTGGAAAAAGAGGATTATCCATCGGTCAGCTTGACTCTTCCATTACGTGAAGAGCCGTATCGGTCAACGGTCTTATTCCCGTTCTTCTTTAATATGTTGTCGGAAGGTGAAAACCGGAAACTGCAATCCCAATTGTTGCACATCGATGCCGAAGATGACTTTGGCATACTGCTGGCCACAGCCCGCTATGATACCATAGGTGCCGTAACCACTAACCCTGTATTGCCATGATGACTTTGACGGTTTGTCCTTCGACATTGGCCGAGGGATTCGATACTTATTCTCTTGCCGCACGAAAAAAAATGTTTGACGATAAAGCGGTGTCTCATTATCTGAGAGTGCCAAGCCCTTCGACAAACAGTGAAGAAGCCAATGAAGCCATACGGAATGCAAAGCGCATCTCATTGTCGGGCGTACAGCCCAAGTATTCGGTCATTGTTGATGAACAAGAATCGTATCTTCGTTATACACAGGAAGGCGAGCAGGGAGCATATATATTAAAGCCGTGTCCCAGCAGTTACCATATACTGAACCGGGATTATTGCGCTGCCAATGAGCATTTGACCATGCAAATTGCGGCACAAGTATATGGAATAGAGACGGCGGCCAACAGGCTTTGCTTTTTCAGTAATGATGAAGCCGCTTATTTGACACGGCGATTTGATGTTCATGACGGGAGAAAATATCAGCAGGAAGATTTTGCGGCATTGATGGGATATACGAAAGCGAATGGAGGGAGTGACTATAAATATTGCAATGGCAGCTATGAAGAGTGTGCGGAGGTAATACAGAAATATGTAAAAGCTGCCCGGATTGATTTGCTTCGTTTCTTCAGGCTGATTGTATTTAACTTCATCTCTTTGAATGACGATGCGCATCTGAAGAATTTCTCTCTGATTAATAGAGGAAACGAATATCGGCTTTCTCCCGCGTATGACTTGATAAACACCTCATTGCATTTGACTGAACCCCGAATATTCGCTCTTGATAAAGGATTGTTTAAAGAAGGAATGAATTTGGGTGATACCCATCAGGTAGGGCGGAAGGATTTCGAGGAATTTGGACGACGCATAGGGCTGGGCGGTAAATTGATAAAGCGTGAGCTTGATGAGTTTGTCAAAGAGAAATCATTGGTGCAAGTATTGATAGACCGTTCCTTTTTATCGGAAGAACTGAAAAAGCAATAATAGGATGTCTATGGGGTACAGGTGTAAGACGCTTTCTTTCTGATGAAGGGCGGATAAAGCATTCTTCAGGAAAGTACTTCTTCTTTTCCCATGCCGGTCATACCGTTAGAACTGATTGATAAGTATGATGCGTATGTTGGCCGGTATGTCTATCTTTGTGGCAATGAAAACAGAGAGAGGATTGATTTACGCCTTGTTTTCCGGGACGGAAAGGAGATTGGCACGGATGATCTGAATCTGTATTATAATTGACGTGACGGCCTGAATGTCCCCCGGATGAATGTTCGGGGGATTTTTTTTCTTTTGGGCGTTCCCGTGGGACGGTCGGGCTTTACGTTTCAAGTCCTCGCCTAAAGGCTGTGGGCTTTACTCTGCAATCCCTAACGCATGGCTGAAAAGTCCTCTTGCCGGTGTTCTTCTTCATACAGCCTCATGCGTTCTTGTAATGCTTCTTTTAAATTGTCGCTTTTTTTCAGTCCGAGTTTGGCACGTATGTTCGCTCGTTGGCTGGTTATGTTTCCGCTACTCCGATGTAATAATTCGCATATTTGGCTGACGGTCTTGTCTTGCAGTATTAAACGGCAGATGTTTAATTCGGACGGGGATAAATAGGGATATATTCTCCTGATCGTATCAAGTTTACTTTTTTCCTTTTTCTGGTGTGCGGCAAGGGCTGTAAAAAGATTTTCTTTGGATTGTTCCCCTATTATGCTTAACAGGGAGCTTGTCTTTTCTTCCGGGTTATTCTCGCTTAACAACTCGGCGAACGCGAATAGTTCTTCCCTTTTCATTTGGAGACGTTTCAAAAGCATTTCCTCTTCCTCTTTTAGCAAGTTGCTACTTTTTAGCAAGCTGCTGATATTACTGTGTAAGGATCTTCCTAATAAGGGGATCATGGTGTATATGATGATGACCAAAGGCAGATAACTGTATAGGAACGGTTCGTCGGTGATAAGTGTGCAGATTGTATAGGAAGCTATGGTAAGGGAGGACAATAGGATGGAGATATTACTCATATAGGCACAGATGGAAAGCATGGTAAATAAGAGAGAGATAGTAATGTTACTCATTATCAATGCTCTTTGATAACTATATTCATATCCGCTACATATTGAGCAATAAATTATCTCGATAAAAATCTCGATATGTATGGCTATCAGTATAATGGAAAAGGTCGTGGTCAGATTTACTCTCTTTTTAAAATAAGCGAGAGTGCACATAATGATAAACAGGAATAATACGCTGTTAATATAATAAAACTGTTCATTGGGAAATGGAACTGAATATATGTATATGGGTGCGCATAAGGCCAGCATGAGCAGGGATAGATGAAAGACACGTTTTTGTTGATACGTTATTATCATTTCTCTTTCTTTTTTGTCGTAAGTTTGAGTTTTTATTGAGCTTAGAAAAGTAGTGGCTTTTGTGCTGATTTTCATGTGTTTTATTGTTTTAAGTGTTATTAAGTATAATGTTTCCTGTAAAAATAACTGTTTTTTTTTTTTTTTTTTGTATGTTTAAGTACTTTTCTTTATGATGTTAAGTGTTTTTAATTGTTGTGTAAGCGTGATTGGCTGCTGTGGTAAGTGTTGTAGCTGTTGTGTGGTTGTCTTTTTAAGTATTTATAAGTTTAAAATACTTGTTTTTTGCTTTGGAGGTTGGTTTATAGGTGTGTATTTTGCGGTCGAAATTCAAGGGGTGTAAAAGCCTGGGTTGGGATTGTCATATTAACAAACGATTAAATGACGAAAAGATGTTTTTTTTATATTAAATGTGTATTGTTCGTGCTCGTGTTGAGTATAAGCGGAGAAATATCCGCTCAGGAGAAGCGTGATTCGGTAAGGATCTATTTTCATCAAGGAAAGGTAAATATAGATACATGTTTACTTGACAATGGGAACGAGATGGAGCGGTTTGCTAAAATCTGTTCCGCATTGAACGACTCCGTCCGTCTTATCAGGAAAATTCAAATAATAGGAGGAGCTTCCCCGGAAGGAGGGGGGCTGTTGAATGGAAGGCTGTCTGAAAAACGAGCAGAGGTTTTGTGGCGGTATATATCACCTTATATAAAGATTCCGGTATTGGAGAGGGATTTTCATTTTTCGGGAAGCGACTGGAACGGACTTATAACGATGGTGAGAGCGGATGTGAATGTTCCGGAGAGGGAGGATGTCCTTCGTTTGTTGGAGAAGATCGTCCGTTTGGAAAACCAGGACAGCCCTTATTGGGGGGGAGAACTGAAAAGACTGAAAGGGGGGAGGCCATACTCATATTTGTATAAATTCCATTTTCCGAAACTTCGTTCGTCGATGGTGAAAATATGCTATGATAGTGATCCGATAAATCCCGTCAGAGATACGGTATATATACATACACGTGATACGTTGTGCATCCGTGATACCGTTACCGTCATAGCTCCGGTAAAGAAACGGCCGTTTTGCATGGCGGTGAAAACAAACTTGCTTTATGACGCTGTTTTGATACCTGACATCGGGGTTGAGTTCTGTTTGGGGAAGAACTGGTCTGTGGCCGGGAATTGGATGTATGCCTGGTGGAAAAGTGATCGGAAGCATAATTATTGGCGTATCTATGGGGGAGATGTGGAGTTGCGCCGCTGGTTCGGTCGGAGAGCGGTGGAAAAACCGTTTTCCGGGCATCATGTCGGATTGTACGGGCAGATCGTCACCTATGATTTCGAATTGGGTGGGAAAGGTTACTTGGGGGATAAATGGAGTTACGGGGGAGGCGTGGCTTACGGCTACTCGTTACCTGTGGGACATCGGTTCAATGTGGATTTCACGTTGGGAATCGGCTACCTTGGAGGATTGTACAAGGAGTACATCCCTTTGGACGGTCACTATGTATGGCAGACCACTAAAAAACGCCGCTGGTTCGGCCCGACCAAGGCGGGTATCTCTTTGGTGTGGTTGATCGGGCGGGGGAATTATAGCCGGAAGAAAGGAGGCAGGCAGTGATACTGATACGCTTTAGTCTGGTGTTCATATTTTTATGGATGGGACTGACGGCTTGTGAGCATAAGGATTTATGTTACGATCATCCGCACTTTGCCACGGTGCGGGTAGTATTCGACTGGACCAAGATTTCCAATCATGACAAGCCTGAAGGCATGAGGGTCGTATTTTATCCGACCGATGATGAAAGCAACACGTGGATATTTGATTTCCCCGGAGGAGAGGATGGGGAAGTGGAGCTCCCCGAGAATGATTACCGGGTAATTTGCTTCAACTACGATACCGACGGGATGGTTTGGAAAGAAAACGGCAGTTACACGCTTTTTACTGCCGATACGCGTGATGTTCGGTCGCCGGATAACCAGACAATGGCCGTCACCCCACCCTGGCTGTGTGGCGACCATATAGACAGAGTTATCCTCAAGGACATTCCGGAAGGAAGCACGAAGATAATACGGCTAACTCCCGTAAACATGGTATGTCACTACACGTATGAGGTGAACGGAATTCGGGGACTGGACAGGGTGGCGGATTTGCGGGCCGCTCTTTCCGGCATGTCCGGCTCGCTTAACATGTCCGGCGACAGTTTGCCCGCCGATCTTTCGGAGAGCCTGCTCTTTGATGGAATGGTTTCACGGAATCAGATTATAGGCGGATTCTATACGTTTGGACATTCCGCACTTGAAGGAGAGCCCAATGTTTTCCGGCTGTATCTCAAGAACCGTTCAGGCAGCATGTCTGTATTGGAACAGGACGTGAGCGACCAAGTGCATGATGTCCCGGTAGCGGGGCATATCGGTGATGTGCATCTGGTGTTGAATTTTGATTATGAGGTACCATCCGAGCCGGGAAGTGGCGGTCCGGGATTTGATGTGGACGTTGATGATTGGGATGATGTGAATGTGGATATAGTGTTGTAATCGAGTTTTATTAATTATATTTATTAACAATTTTATTCATTTTATGAAAAAAAGTACAGTAATGCTTTGGGCAATCTTTGGAGTACTACTGATGAGTTGCTCAGAAGAGGAGATTGCGAATGTGGAAATCTCCTCACGAAATGCGATTGGTTTTAACGTGTTAAGTAATGCGGCGGAAACGAGGGCTACCCCTACTACCAACACCAACTTGAAGAACACCGATTTCGACGTGTTCGCTTTTACGGCGGATGGTACTGCCTTCATGGGAAAGGTAGACACGGATTTTGGACATGACGGAGTGAAGATCGTGTACAAAAATGGTAAGTGGGATTATGACAATGCGAGCGACCTTCGTTATTGGCCTACCGAGGCTTTGGACTTTTACGCGTTCAATCCCGGAACGGTTAGTGAAGACATGATGGTGAATTATATGTGGGAAGCCTCCGGGACTGTCCAAAAGATAAGTTATACCTGCATCGATGAGTATGGAGCCGGTACTCATGAAAACTACGACGTGATGTATGCCATGGCCAAAGACCGGACAAAAGACATGAACAACGGAGTAGTGAAATTTAACTTCAAGCATATTCTGTCACAGGTCGTATTCAAAGCAAAGACCGAATACGATAACATGGAGGTGGACATCGACATGATCAAGATTCATAATTTCAAATTTGCCGGCGCCTTCACATTGCCTGCGACAGCCGAAGAAACGGGAAGTTGGAGTTCGTCTGATTTAGCATTTCCACACGCATTTACCGTAGTGAAAAACGCAAATATCACGGTCAATAGTAATACCGCAGCTACCGATATTTCCACAAATACTCCTATGCTGAATATACCACAGACGCTGACTGCTTGGACTGTTTCCGCACCCAACAAAAGCAAGTTGGAGGCCGATAATGCGAAGCAATGTTACCTGGAGATCTCCTGCAAAATCCGGCAGTCCGGAGCTTATCTGTTGGGTTCAGCAAGCGAATACAAAACAATTTATGTTCCGTTCGGAGATACATGGGTAGCGGGCAAGCGTCATATCTACACGTTGATTTTCGGTGGTGGTTATGATGATCAGGGAGAGGCTGTGTTGAATCCGATCCGGTTTGATGCAGAGACAACAGGCTGGGTTGATGCAGATAATAAAGACGTAAACGTCAAACCTTAATCCAAACGTTTATTAATATCGTACCCGTTGGCAGGTTAAACATACGCAAGATTAATCCCGCCAACGGGTTTTTTATTGCTTTTATCATCTGTAATTTATGTGTAGGGTTGCTTTTTGCGTACCTTTTTCCTGGAGAATTTCTTTTGTGGAGTGTTTGCCCTGTATATTCCCGATACGCTGTTATAGCAGGGAACTGTTTTTATCCAAGTAGTCAGATATAGCCTCTTGCAATACCGATTTTAGCGAATCGCCTTTGCGGATCGCGATCAGCTTTAAGTTCTGGTGATAGGTTTCGTCCATGACAAAATTACAATGCACGGTTTTCGCTTTCTTCGGCTTTTGAGCCTCTTTTTGCCCGGCCGTGGATTGGATCAGGCTGTCTAATCCCCCGGTCAGCCCGGCCGACATACTGTTTTTTAAATCGTTCTTCTTTGCCATATGGTTACTTTATTTCTGTTAGCAGTTCGTTACATACCTTTTCGTAGTCCTCTACCCCGGCAGATTTGGGGGCATAGTGAAAAATATCCTGCCCTTGTGTCGGGGCTTCGGCCAGCGTAATGGCGTTGCGTATATGGGTGCTGAACACTTTGCCCTGGAATGTTTCCTGTACCAGTTCCGAAACGCTCTTGTTCAGGTTCTTTCTTCCGTCGTACTGGGTTATCAGGACCCCGGCGATCGAAAGATCCGAGTTCAAACGTTGCTGCACCTTGTGGACGACCTGCATAAGTTTGGCCATTCCACGCATTGCCAGGAATTGAGCCTGAACCGGGATAATCAACCGATCCGAGGCCGTCAGTGCGTTAAGCGTGAGCAGCGACAGCGAGGGGGGGCAGTCGATCAGGATATAATCGAATTTTTCCTTTTGGCCCTTGATAAGGTGGGCTAAGATAAGTTCCCGCCCGGCCTCGTTGATTAACTCCGTTTCAACGGCCGAGAGATCCAGGCAGGAGGGAACGACTCTAAGACCGTCCTTATGCTCGTAGATCGGCAGGTCGTATTCGCCTTTCATCGCGCCGTAGATCGTTTGGGGAAGCTCCGCGGAGAAGCCCAGCGATTCGGTCAGGTTGGCCTGCCCGTCAAGGTCGATCAAAAGAACCTTGTACCCTTTTTGACGTAACGCGCCGCCCAGGTTGATCGTGGTTGTGGTCTTTCCTACTCCCCCCTTGTGATTCAATACGGAGATTACTTTTGCTTTGCTCATAAATTCAGTTTTTTAAATGGTTGTCATGTCCGCAAATATAGTCAAAATACTAATATACTAAAAGACTAAAAGTAGTATTTTCGTTTTTTGCGTGTTTTTTGTACCGATCGGGGAAGCGTACCGAAATAAATCCTGTTTCCGTCTTTCGGTACGTTTTGTTTCTGTACCGGAATTAATCAAAGATTAGAATAACCATAAATGTTTTTATACGTTAATCATACGTATGTATATATGTATATATTTGTTTTTGAGTATCTTTGTGTGCTATAAATAAAAAATAAAAGACATGAGCACTTATTCGTATAAAAATCCGAAGTTTATAAATTCCCCTAAAGGGGTGGTTGAAGTTGTAGAAGTGATTTATGACGGCAAAGATGATCCGGCCTATTCACTGGCTATTATTAAATGGGAAAATACCTATAAATTAGGTATTCGTTGGAACATCGCTTATAGTGAATGGGACGATTACCGCAAACAGAACGGGCAAGATGAATGTATAGGTAATCCACAGTCGAGAGGTATTCCCACCTGGTTTGTTTTGCCCGATGATATGATGTTTGGTGAGAAGTTCAGCGGTGCGATGCAGAGGCTTGATGAATTAAGAAAAGGTAAGTAAGCAATGGAACAGGGAGAAATCATATTATACCAGCCGGATGAAGCGGTCAAGTTGGAAGTGAGGTTGGAAGATGAAACCGTTTGGCTGACACAAGAACAAATAGCCGACTTGTTCGGGACTAAAAGGCCAGCTATTACCAAACATTTGAACAACATTTACAAAAGCGGCGAACTTGATATAGATAGCACATGTTCCATTTTGGAACATATGGGTAATGACGGCAAACAGAGATATACTACTAAATATTATAATCTTGATGCGATTCTGTCAATAGGATATCGGGTTAATAGCAAGAACGCAACCCTTTTTAGGAAATGGGCGAATAGTGTATTAAAGGATTATCTTTTAAAGGGGTATTCCATTAATAAACGTTTGTCAGAACTTGAAAGGACTGTCGCTCAACATACCGAGAAGATAGATTTTTTCGTGCGTACTGCCTTGCCCCCGGTCGAAGGCATTTTTTATAACGGCCAGATTTTCGATGCGTACAAGTTCGCCACCGATCTGGTAAAGTCGGCCAGGCGTTCGATCGTGCTTATCGACAACTATGTGGACGAAACGGTCTTGCTCATGTTGAGTAAACGCAGCGTCGGTGTCTCGGCCACCATTTACACACAGCGTATCACGCAGCAACTCCAACTTGATCTTGACAGGCATAACAGCCAGTACCCACCTATCGACATCAGGACGTACCGGGACAGTCACGACCGTTTCCTGATCGTTGATGAAACGGACGTGTACCATATCGGAGCCTCGTTAAAGGATCTGGGGAAAAAGATGTTCGCTTTCTCAAAGCTGGATATTCCGGCGGTTGTGATAACTGACCTGTTATAATATCCCTTGTCTTATGAATGTGGTTATCTATTCACGTGTAAGCTCGCAGTCGGCCAGGCAATCGACCGAACGGCAGGTTGTCGATCTGGAGAGGTTCGCAGCCGGACGGGGGTACGAGGTGACGGCGGTCTTTGAGGAAAAGATAAGCGGACGAAAGGCCAATATTGAACGCCCGGTTTTAAGCCGTTGCCTGGAATACTGCACAGATCCGCAGAACCGGGTGGATATGCTGTTGCTGACCGAGATCTCACGCCTGGGGCGTTCCACCCTGGAGATACTAAAGGCACTCGATACGCTGCACACGCATAAAATATGCGTGTATATCCAAAACTTGAACCTGGAAACATTACGGCCGGACAAGACGGTAAACCCCTTGTCCTCTCTGATTACTACCCTATTGGGGGAACTGGCCGCGATCGAACGCCAGGGGATCATTGACCGCCTTAATAGCGGACGGGAGTTGTACATCCAGAAAGGGGGCAGGCTGGGACGGAAGCCGGGAAGCCGGAAAACGGCCGAACAGAGGAAAGAGGAATACCGGGAGGCGATCGCCTTGTTGAAGAAAGGCTACTCGATCCGGAACGTGGCGAAGCTCACGGGAAAAGCCGTTTCGACGATACAACAAGTAAAAAAAGACTTCATTAATAGCTGATTATCGGAACAAATATTGTATTTTTGCAACAAATACGAGTAAATGCGCGAAATTAAAAACGAGTATTTGCACATGTCTAAAAACGAGTATTTGCACGAAAATAATCAGAATCTAAATAAAAACGGTAGTATGGCAACAATGGCGGAGAAAATGGCGGCTTCACTGGAGGAATTAAGAAAGCTCCAGGAGAAAGACCGCTGTGTCGTCCTACAAGGGACGGCCGAGATAGGGAGGACGCATTTAACCCGGCTGTTGGATAACGGCTGGTTGCAGGAAGTAATGAAAGGCTGGTATATTGCGGCCAGGCCGGGAACAGAGGGGGATACGACGATCTGGTACACCTCATTCTGGTATTTTATCGCGAAATACGCGGCCGTCCGGCTGGGGGAACGGTGGTGTTTGACGGCCGACCAGTCGCTGGATCTGTATTCGGGGAAAACGACCGTGCCCGTGCTGGTGATTATCAAGTCGCCGAAAGGCCATAACAACACGCAAAAGCTGATGTATGATACCTCGCTTTTGGTGTTTCAAAGCGAGATCCCGGATCAGGTATATAAAGAGCCGGAATACGGCCTTAATCTCTATCCGCTTGCCGAAGCCCTGGTATATGCCACGCCGAGATATTTCCAGGTGGAGAGGATCGCGGCCCGTACCTGCCTGGCCATGATACGGGACGCTGCCGATATATTAAAGGTACTGGCGAGAAACGGGGCTTCGCTTCGTGCCGGAAGAATAGCCGGGGCGTTCCGGAACATCGGGAACAGCGAAATCGCCGACTGCATCGTTTCCACGATGCGGGGGTTCGGGTATGACGTGAGAGAAGAAGATCCGTTCGAGGATCAGCCACGAACGCCCCTTGTTTATGAGGTGTCGCCTTACGTCACACGCTTGCGCCTGATGTGGGAGAACATGAGGGATAAGGTTGTAGAACTGTTTCCCGAAGCCCCTGGAAAGATTGATGACGTGGAGGGGTATTTGAGATCCGTCGATGAAAAGTATTCGGAGGACGCTTATCATTCTCTCTCGATCGAGGGATATAGGGTTTCCCCGGAACTGATCGAGAAAGTGCGTGTCGGGAACTGGAAGCCGGAGGAAGAAGATAAGGAGCATAAAAACGCGCTGGTGGCACGTGGGTATTACCAGGCGTTCCAGGCTGTCAGGGGGACGATCTCCGATATACTGAAAGGAAAGAACGCAGGGGAAGCGGTAAGGGCGGATCATCCGGTCTGGTATATGCAGATGTGGATGCCGTTCGTTACGGTGGGGATCTTGCAAAGGGAGGATCTTGTGGGTTATCGTACCGGGCAGGTCTATATACGGGGACCGCAACATATCCCGTTGAACCCGAAAGCGGTCAGGGACGCTATGCCCGTCCTTTTCGATCTCTTGAAGAATGAGCCGCACCCGGCGGTAAGGGCTGTCCTGGGACACTTCTTTTTCGTGTATATTCACCCCTATATGGACGGGAACGGGAGAATGGGACGGTTCGTCTTGAACGCCATGCTTGCGTCTGGAGGCTATAACTGGACGGTCGTTCCGGTGGAGCGTAGAAAAGAATATATGAAAGCGTTGGAAAAGGCCAGCGTGGAAGGGGATATTTCGGAGTTTACGAAAGTAATCGCATCATTGGTCAAGTAATGAATAGGGGAGTATATAAAAACAAAACCCTGGAGTTTGTCTTACGACAGGGACAACAGAGGATTACTACGCAAGTATAGGGAGTATATCTCGTTTATACAAGGATTTTATGGCTTTTCTGGATTGATTTTAAAAAGAATAGAGGTTTGTTCCCTAGAATGTAGTATTTACTACTTTTAGTATTTTAGTGTATTAGTACAATTTTGTAAGTTTTATCATGGCAAAAGAACTGATCCGTGTCCCCAGGTATAATTCCGTGCTGATTGAACGGTTGTATGAGGCAGGTGGAAACGTCATGCTCGATCTGATCATATACCTGGGCAGCTATCACCTCAAAGACTTGTTCGGGACTTCCTGGTTCTCCGTAGAAGACTTTTGCCGTAAGATGGGGTATGACCGTACCAACTTGCAGCGCAAGCTGGATAGCCGGCAGCTTGCGGCCATGTTCGGAAAGAATATGTAGCCGGAATATGTATGTACTGGCACGGCAGGACAGAGAATCAGCCATCCTATCGAGACGGTTTTTGAGGCGGCTCTCTATAAACTGGGATTGGAGAACCTCTGCTATCCGACCATTGGCGAGGATGGCCGTACATCCTATAATTTCGTGCAGATCCTGAAACGTTTCGACATAATGACCGATTTCAAGACGAAGAAGTCAACGAAAAGGCTGTACTCGGCAGTGGTAAGCCCGGAGATAAAAAATTTCATGTTCTCGCTCTATAACCTCTTGGAGCTTCAGGATTACCGCAGCATGCCCAGCCGTTACCGCTATTTCTATCTGGAGCTTTCCAAGATGGTTTACCTGATCAAGTATAAGACCGCCAAGAATGAGGCTCCTTTTTATGTGCTGACAGTCGATCAACTGGCTAAAAAGCTCGGCATAGAGATTGCCGAACCCAAAGACCGGAAAAAGAAGGTCGCCTCGATACTGAAAAAGATGAATACTTACCTGAAATATACCAATTTCAATTTCTCTTTTGTGAAAGGCGATCATGAGAGATGGGTATATACCGTGTTGTTCTCGTTTCCTAGGCATACGCTGCACTATTTTGATGAAGGACAATATGCTGTCGTAGTGAAGAAATTCTATAAGAACCTGCTTGGGCTGTATGTCGAGATTGCCTACCCGGACACGGATATGGCTGTCAGGAGGAAGAAGATCAAAGAGGTGGAGGAAGATGCCGGACTGTATAAAGAGTTCCTTTTATGGGCAAACTCCCCGGAAAGCGTAGAAAAGAAAAAACAAATATATATCAGTGATTTCGTGGCTGTATTCGGCAGGTTTCCGGAAGGATGGGCACAGGAAGAGTTGGAGAGTGCCAATGGAACGGAAGTTGCTCCTGCTCCTGAAGAGTTTATATCCCCGGAAACGGACGGGGCGGTGAATATGGACAATCCAGCTGTGTAGAACCGTCCACTCCTTTTGCTTTAGTTGTGTAAAAATGTCCGGTTTCACTGGTCAGCTGTGTAAAACCGTCCACCCGTTGATGAAAGGAATAGGTAATAGCTGTTTTTTATATGTCAGTATATCAGTGAAATAAAATAGAGAAGTTTTTGAATAAAAGGCATTGGCTGTGTAAAACCATCCACCAAAATACATAATAAAGACCTAAACTCCTAACCCCTTTAAATATCCCCAAAGAAATGACCGGGAAAATTTATTTTCCCTTCACATGCCCTATACATACTTTCGGAAAAAGATTTTTCGGAAGTATGTGTTGATTTTCACGTTTTTTTATATGATTGGAAGGCGGTTCTGTTCTTTTGTATCCCAATTGGTTTTTCAGGGCGTTCCCTTCTGGCCGGACTATTCGTTGCAAGTCCTCGTTACCCTCCGGGCTTTTCCCTGCTATCCCTAACGCTCTACGCTCCGGCTATGCCGGAAGAGAGGTATGATGATTTTTTCTTGAACTGATAGGAACGTTGCGAAGGTAGGCGTGGACGGAACGCCCGATATTGAAAAGCCAAATCTCCATCCTCCCATTCCGGGAGGTAGTATTTACCAGTTCAATCCCGTTCTGATCCGTCTTTCCCGCTTTCTCTTCAATGCACTGTTCCCAATCAGTTGAGGAAAAATTTATGGTTGGGGCGACAAGCGATGTTTGCGAGTATTAATCTTTTAATTTTTGGCAGTATGAAAACGAAGAGAACCGTATTTGAGGTGAATGACGTTTATCGGGTGATGGAAAACAGCGAGTTGATTTATACCTTGACGAACAGTGAGAAACTGAAACGTGAAGAATATAAGTATGAACAGATGGAAATGGACGGGTTGTTTTTGTCTGATGTACTGGAAACACTGACACCCAGCCGTAAAAAAGTCGCTTATGCGGCGATTGAGCTATATAAACGGCTGAAAGAAGGGCAAGTTGAAAGTCCTGCGCTTTTATCCAGCAATAATGTTTATAAAATGATGCATCCTGTTTTGTCCGATATAACTACTGAAGAGATGTGGGTGCTGTTGCTGAACAGTTCGTCCAAACTCATCCGTAAAGTCCGTATCTCATGCGGTGGGATAAATACCGCCCCTGTGGATATACGGGTTATCATGAAGCAGGCATTGTATTATAACGCCGTATCTTTTATCATGGTGCATAACCATCCGTCAGGGGCACGCAAGCCCAGCGGTGCGGATGACCGTTTGACGGAAGCGGTTAAAAAAGCCGCTGAAACATTAGACATCCGTCTGTTAGACCATGTGATTGTGGCAGGCAATAACTATTATAGCTATGCGGACGAGGGAAGATTGCAAAAGAGGTAAAGGTGGACGGGAGAAATCCCGTCTGCCCGGAATTTCGGCTTCGGGGTTCTTTTTTGGCAGTTACCCCAAAAAAGAACCAAAAAAATGCTTCCCAGACTATCGATGCGACATCGTAAAATACGCAAGGACGTGGCTTTTCAGAATAAATACATATCTTCGCGCCAAAGGTGATCGGAATGAATATATTTTCTGCTTTTGATACAGGCGTTATGGTGGCTCTTTTACTGGGCATTGAGTTTCTTAGAAGTGATATCCGAACGATTCTCTATTGTAAAAGGAATGATCCCAGGATTCTTAAGAGTTGCTTATATACGCTGCTTATATTATTGACCAGCCTTTATTCTATTGTGGCCGGAGCCATGCTTCATCCGGAACCCGTACCTGTTTATGAATTGATACCCGGTTTTCAAATAGGAGTTTATGGCTTTTCTTTTTCGTTTATATTGCTCGCTGTTGCATGTCTTTATCGTAGAACATTACCTTTTGTCCTTTTGGGGTACGCTATGATATATGTAATCGGTGTATTGATACCATTGCTTAGGTATGTAGTGTCTATGATGGATTATTTCATTCGTACAAGGGTATAGCAGGTTAATTTCTTGATTGTATCGGATTGCCCTTTTTATGGGCTGCCTCCCCCGGCTTCTTTCCTCCGATCCGAGTCCGGCTTTTTGCTCGGCAGAGGTTTCTGGATTCCGTAAATGGCAAGTTACAGCCAAGTGTCTTTATTATATGAAAAATAACGATGAAGAAGTGTCGCCGTATACAGGCCACACCGATTGTTTAACGCATGAATTCCTCAACACGGCCTATCCTTGCCTGAACGAGAAGCAACTAGGCATCGGGGAAACAACGATCACCGGCCGGAAAGCCCTTGTCAACAAGAAAGGAATGTTCATGATCGAGGAACTTCAGCGAATCGCCTTGCAACGTTGCACGACCGCCTGCGACGCGATCCGCTTAATGGATGATACATACTGTAGTTATACCAAGGGCAACCCAATACCATTGCTTCCCAATAATATCTCAATCCTCAGGAGCACCATCAACCTGAACCTCGACTACTTTTTTTCGAGTATCCTTAAACCATTTTTGGAAAATGTTATAAGGAACTTTATTCTTGACACAAAACGATTGGAGAGATTCTCCATGAGGCAAAGCCTCGCTCTGGTACTGAAAGTAAAACCTTTCTAGATATTCACTGTATACATAATGCTATAATTTTGATTGGCAGCGAAGGTATTCCTTTCAATCAATAGCCAATTTTTGACTGCTTACCGAACATTTGTTTTTGCCGGGGACGTGATTCCTTTAGTAGCCAGCGTATCCCCGGAATGGATATCTTGCTTACGACACCTATCCGATCACTTCTTATAACGAGAAAATACGAATGCTGGAGGAAGCCGTCCGGGAAGAACAAGCGATCATTTATTGCCACGACGCTTATATGTGCTGTTCCACAGTAAAAAAGGTAAATGCTTATTATCGGAAAAACTTTATTGTCCAATACTGTGATATTCATTTTATTCCTTAAAACGCATTAAAAGTAAAATTCCATTATCTTCCTCATCGAGTTCCAGTGCTAATTCTCTAAGCCTCCCTCCCAATTCTCCCTTCTCCAATGCCTCTCTCAAGTTATCCGCAGAATAATAGTACACAGAGGAAGAAATGTTAAAATCAGGATCGCTAGGAAAATCCTCATTAATAATAGAGACCCATTTCATTTTCCCGGCTTCCCTATCATATATATAATCCTTCTCTGGGAATCCTTTATCTTTATCAACATCATATATCATCTCTATGAGAGATATCAATATATCATTTTCGGTCTCTTGATTATAACGTATCAAACAAGGTATCTCTTTCTTTCTTATTTGTGGAGAATATGCCAGAAATGGACGTAAACGCAAAGTCTCACTTAACTCATAAATCGTATCATGAGAAGGTTCTGAATATATCCATCGATCATTTCTATGAATAATAGTTCGCAACGGAGCTGTTCCCCCTTTCATAAATGAACCGTTTTGTTTTGTGATTGACAAACTTCGATATCTATCACCTGATATTGAATCCAATCCGTAGATTCTGTGAGGAATCGTCTTATGAAGTAAATACAAAAAGGAACTCTTTTCTTCCTCGTCACGAGCATGACATAAAAGTAAACTATCGTTATAATTATACATCTCTGCCAAATATCCTGCTACCAGATCCAATGATCTCACAAAAGTTCCATCCGGCTTATACACATTAATTCTACCTGTTCCTACGGCCTCGCAAAAAAGTTCCTCCTCTTTTTCATCATAAGCCAAACGCCCAATGCCCATATATTCTTCCGGGGCACTCCCTCTTCGGTTTATTAAGAACCGCTTCTTGCCTGTACAATCAAAACACATAATATTTTTGTTCTTGTAGTTTTTAAAAATAAAAAAACTATCCGTCACACAAGAAGGGTTACCTATAACAAGATAAGAGGAATCAGTATCCAATTTCACATAAGAGACATCCGAAATCGACCGCAGCTCTATTCTCTCACAAATAGAGGAACCCGGCATATTTATTATCGGCAAATTATACTCTGAAAATTTCTCCGATCCAAAATGGCAAGAAAAGAAAAACAATGAGCAATTAAAGAAAATCCAAAATTTAGACATAAATACATTTTTTGCTCCACTTCTAAAAAGAAGTGGAGCGATTAATAATCAATTTAACTGTTCACTAGACGTAGATTGCCATGCCTTTCTCGTATTATCATTCTGGCCAACACCAGAACAACTACAACTACATCCTCTAGGAGAAATACCACCTTGTAGCTTAACAAGTTCTTCCTTTCTCATTTTCTCAAATCTTGCAAGTTTCCCCAATCTTAGATCTTTCATACCCATTACTTTTTTTAATTAACAATTCAAAACACAGGATTTATCGCATAATGCCAATTGATTCATAAATAGCTCATAATTTGACGGTGGAGGACAAATATATTTATATACACATTTAGAACAAGGAGCTCTGTTTCTTGTATAAAACCAAGATGAGTTTGGATTCACCAGAGACTTATGCACAAAATAAGACAAATCATATTCTTTTATATTACCCATTTTTTTAAAATGAACATTATTATATATAGAACCATCTGAAAAAACCAATAATTTCCCAAAAAACAACGTATTCAACAGTTCATTTCTATGTATATCCTGCATAGAATCAATACTATTTAAAACCTCTTTCTTTTTCAAGAATACATATTTCTTAAAAAAAGGCATATTCTTTCCATTAAATATTGGTCTTATAACATAGCGACAATTACTTAACTCGCTATTTATAAAAGAACAGACATTTTCCAACTCCACTTCATTCTCAACAAAAAAAGTCAAATCCAAATCTTTCAATATAGAGAAATCTATTTCAGATATTTGAACGCCAGCTATTATAACCGATATTCTATTTTGAAAAAAAGAGCATAACCGAGATGTCAGTTTCCGTATATTATTATAATTAACAACCAAATAAAAATCATTATCATATTTATTCAGAATATCAATTAGCTCATCCGATTTTGCATATATTTCATCTGTTACGACAAGATTTATCCTAATTCTTTTTCGAGCGAAGTCTAATTCTTTTAGTATTTTTGTTATAACAGACAAAGCTTCATTTCTAATTACATTCCTGTTCTTTGTACAACAATCAAACTGCTTAAAATAGTTCACACAAGATTCGCAACTAGAAGAACATGAACTATTTGTATGTATTGTAATTTCATGCAAATAATTTAGAGGATCATCAAAAGATGCATATTTCCCCTCTCTCACATCATGCATGATTTTCGCATTAGAAGTTATCTGTATAGGTTTAGAATCTAAAGTATCTGTCACAACAAGATCCCCTATAAACTTATGCCTCACCTCTCCTATAAAACGCTTAAACTCAACAAGACTAAACAGATTAGGGTCAACACTAGATACACCAGCATTTAAAGGACTCATGAAATCTCTCAAAAAGGACAAAACTTGTTGATCTTTGCTATATATAAATTGTTTATCCAAAGTGTTTACCAACAAACACTCCCACTTATTAACCTCAACGTAAACATATGGTTCCACATAGAACCATATATATTTAGATCTCATGTTCCTCATTGTACCTTTATTTTAAGTATTTCATTAACTTGAATCGGATTTAACTCCAAATAATCGATCTTACGCTTCAAATTCTCCGTGAATTTATTTTCATCCTCAAATGCAAGGCAACTCCTATCACCTAATAAAGAGTCAAAAAAACAAACAGGGCAATAAGGCAATCTATAACATTTTTTGCAGTCAGAAAAAGACGAGTATATTTTTTCATTGTATATATCTGCAATATTTATATAATCTATATTTACGGAATTGTTATCAACATTTCCTAATACATTTCGGTGACTAATCTTCTCACAAGCTAAAATATCACCATTTGTACTTAAAAAAAATTTTCTACTGAAAGGCCAACACGTACCACTAGGTGTATATACTATATCATTTAAACCTGTGTTCACAAAAAGATCATTATATGTCTGATACTGAATATCTAAAAGAGCATTAGCAAATTTGACCATTTCCATAAACCCCGATGTATAAGGATGCAAATTTTCAGTTATCGCATCCAAGTCTTTACCTTCTATCAAATCATCGGGCATTTTTCTATACATCGTTTTAAACGTCTCTTTCTGTGATTCCTTTACATTTCTTGTACTCAATGGGCTAAATCGAGGTGTTTTTCCATACTTTTTCTTAATAAAAGAAAACACGGACTGTATATCATTCTTTCGATGGATAACAACATTAAAATCTACATTTCGTTCAAAATGTAACGGATATTTATTCTTGTATAAGTCCAAATTATTGATTATTTTATCATACAAATCTCTTCTATCCTCACCCACTCTATATACTGAAGCATCAAAATCACCGTCTAGACTCACAAGAATTTTAAAGTTTTTATTCACTAAATCATCAAGATATTTGTCTAGTAACAATCCATTAGTGGTCATGGAATAAGTAAAACGCAATCTATCTGATTTCAGATGTTCCGTATAATTCAACACTTTTTTTATAAAGGAATAATTAAGCAATGGTTCCCCACCATAGAAAGCTATATCTACTTCTTTTGAACACAAAGTATCCCCCCATAGTTCCATCAAATAGTCTAACAGTTTTTTTGCCGTCTCAAATCCCAGTTTACCTTGTTTGTTTATTAAGGAAGATTCTTCGTAAAGATCATTAAAACAACAATATTTACATTTCAAATTACATGAGTTCGTCACCTCAAAAATTATCTGGCCTACGTGAATTAAACTATCTCTTACTTGAGATCTATCAAATTTCACAATTTTATGTTCAAAGGTTTCATTATTGAATAGTCCATGTTTTTTTAAATAAGCAACTTTTCTCTCATAATATTTTCGAGATTTACCGGTCTTATACTCGTCTTTAAACATCTGACGTATTATATGCGACATTTTCGGATGAACAAACGAAAGACTTCTTCCTCTATAAGAAAATAGATAAAGATTACCTTTCCTTGATTCTATAAGGTGGATTGTATTCATAATATCAGTAATATTTTCGGCTACAAGATAGACTAATATATCTAAAGAACAAAATAAATCAAGATCAAAATCTTTCTCTAGTGCGACACAATATCATTTCTATGTAAGATTTATGATGTGACAGCAATAAGATGTATCGTCTTTCATTTTCATACATTACCAGTTTTTCCAAAAAAGTAAACACATGGGATGATCGCACATCACGGGGCTTTCCTCAACATGGACACCCCGCGGGTGAGTCCGATACTCGCATAATGGCACCGTAGTGCCGCCTCCACCCGTATCTAACCTTTTTCGGAGAGGAGGCAAAGGACATGGACCTTCCATGAGGGGACACGAGAAAGCGTTTCCGGCGGCATCAATAAATGTGCCCTTCCCATAACCATGTAATAGCCCGCGGGTTTATATTACGCTCTGTTATTCATAATAAAGACAGAACCTGTATGGCAACCATCAAATTAAAATTCCGTCCGTCGACGGTACGGGGCAAGGCGGGTACGCTCTGTTACCAGCTCTGCCACCGTCAGGAGAACAGACAGATCACCACCGACATGCGGATATTCCCCGAATGGTGGGACGAAACGAGACGCAGGCTTGTCACTCTCCCCGGCAATGAGGAGATTATCACTGGCTATCATAAGCGCACCGAGCGGGAGATGCGGATTGTCCGTGAGATTATCCGCGAGCTGGACTGTGGCGGAGAGGCGTACACCTTATCCGAAATAATCAACCGTTACCGCAGCCTGCCTCCCGAACCTTGTTTCTTAGACTATCTCGGGAAAGAGGCCGGCCGGCTCAGGGAGAACGCGCGATACGGCACCGCCCGTAACTACCGGCGTGCGATGGAGAGTCTCTCCACTTTCCTGAACGATAAGGATATCCCTTTCTCCGCCCTCGATTCTGCCCTGGTCCGTCGCTACGAGGCATGGCTGCGAGGGCGGAAGGTGGATCGGAACAGCTGCTCGTTCTACATGCGGGTTCTGCGTGCCGCCTACAACAAGGGCGTGAGGGAGGGTCTCGCGACGCAGGATTTCCCGTTTGGTGGGGTCTATACGGGCGTGGCCCGTACGCCGAAACGCGCCGTGGATGGGGAGACTGTCCTCGCGTTGCAACGGCTGGACCTGTCGGTCTCGCCCGCCCTCGCACTCTCAAGGGACCTGTTCGTGTTCGGCTACTGCGCCCGGGGAATGACGTTCGTGGATATGGCGTATTTGCGAAAGGAGAACGTGAGCGAGGGACGGTTCACCTATCGCCGTCACAAGACCGGCCAGCGTCTGACCATCCGCGTGGAACCGTGTATGGAAGCGATACTGAAGTTGTACACGCGGGCCCGTCCGGAAAGCCCCTACGTCTTCCCGATCCTTACAGACACGGATCCGGAACGGGCATACCGCCAATATCGGACCGGGTTGAACTACCACAACCGGAAGCTGAAACGGCTGGGCGGACTGCTCGGCATACCGCTCCCCTGTCCTCCTATACGCCGCGCCACAGCTGGGCCACCGCCGCGCGTGACCGTGGCGTGCCATTGGCTGTCATCAGCGCGGGAATGGGACATAGCAGCGAAAAGACTACGCTTATTTATCTGGATTCTTTGGACAATGCCGTGATAGACAACGCAAACGAGCGGATTCTAAGGGATTTGAACGATACCGTTTCTAAGTAAGATGTGGTACAAATATATGGTAAAGGTAATAATTTTCATTAAAAAAAGCAATGAGAAACAGCCGGATTTATTTTCCTGTTTTACCCCCCCCCCTGTTTCAATTTACTGATTATCAGTATATTAAAAATAAATATAGAATGATTCCAAATAATGGAGGAATAAGGATGCGGGATGGAAGGAGGCCATTCCTTTTCCCTATCCGGATGTATTTCCGAGTACGGAACCGAGCAAACCGAGCAAAAAAACACTTCCGCGTCGATGTATACGACTGGCTATCAATGAAAAAGAAAGATGTACCGTCTCTTACTTAGAAACGGTACGGATGCGGGGGTTACGGATCCCGCCCACTGTAGTCAGGGGCGGCCCACGTGCCGGGATTTCCATAAGGGGAACAGCCGGATTAACCCTGATTGCTGCACCTTGCCGGATTGGAAAATACGGGAGGCGCAGGAATGAGAAGTATATCTTTTTTTCAACCCGTCCATCCCGATTTTTCCATTGGAGACAGAAGCGCATACCGCCGAACACTGGTTCGCCCTGAAAGTATTCTACAACAAGGTCTTCGACATCGAAGAGCTGTTGAAAAAGGACGCCCTGCAGACCTATATCCCCTGCGAGGAGGCCCTTGTTGAGCGCGCCGGCGTGCGGAAGAAAGTCCGCCGCCCGCTTATCAGCTCGCTCATGTTCTTCCGTTCCACGGCCAGGCAGGCCACGGAAGTGCAGCGGGTGCTGACAGACAAGGTGATCCTGTATACAAGGCAGGAGGGACTGAAGAAAATTCCTTTTGCCATTCCCGAACGGGAGATGAACATCTTCATGCTGGTCACCTCGTCCGGCGAGCGCGGGATGGAGTACCTTGGCGAGGACAGCCCCAAGTTCCACTGCGGTTGCCGTGTGCGGGTCACCGACGGGAAGTTCAAGGGCGCAGAGGGTGTCATCTGCCGCATCAGGAAGGACAGCTGCCTAGTGGTCGTCATCCGGGGCGTATGCGCCGTCGCCACCTCTTACATCCCGCGGGCCTTCCTGCGACGGCTCGGAGAAGATGAAACCGTGTAGGATTCGGGTTAGGCGGACGGGTGGAGAGGTAAGGAGACCGCAAGGACGCCTGTCCCCTCGTCAACTTGTCAACTCATAAATCATAACTCAAAATGTCTTCCCTTCCTTCCGGCGTTCGTTTGGTGCGGTTGCTGAACGAGCATTTAAATGATATCATGAACCGCGAGCGTGCGAACCAAAACTCGATTCACCTGTATTGCACGGGTCCTTACTGGGTCGCTTTCGAGCGCTCGGCCTATCAGTTGCGCCGCACGTTCCCGGACAGCGAGGTCATGCCGATGCGCTTGCTCGGCTACCCGTTCCCGGTGGTGATGGTATCCGTGACGGATCGTTCGCTCTGTGCGTATGCAAGGAGGCACATCTTGCGAAGAGACGATATGGATTACAAGCAATTGACCGTACCCGGACTCTCCCTTGCGGACTACAGGGAGTGGCACGCCGGCGAGGTGAAAGGGTTGCCTTCATTAAATAAAATAGTATGAGTGCCATGCGGAATCATCTTTGAAGGTGAAGGATGGGAGAAGAGATTTATTTTCTATTTTTGTTCTCAGATTTTAGTGTAATACCATTCCTTCGCAGCAGACGATACACTGTTCCGCTACTGCCTATATTTAATATTTTCTGTATCTCCCTTACCGGTGTTCCGGATTCATAGAGCTGGATGCAGCTTTTCTGCTTGGCGATGTTGTTTTTGTTGATAAGTGTCTTTCTGCCGAATTTGACACCTTTTTCCTTGGCGATTCTTCTGCCTTCTTGGGTTCTCTCATAAATAAGGTCACGCTCAAATTGGGCGAAAGCACCGAGAATGTTGTTCATCAGTTGGCCGATTGCGCCTTCCGTACTGATGTTGTCTTGCAGTGAGGTGAATTGGATGCCCCTATTCTTGAAATCTTCCAATAGCGTAAGGATATTCTTCAGCGAACGGCCAAGCCGGTCCAGCTTATATACGACAAGCGTGTCGCCTTCCCGGAGAAAGTTCAGGCAGGCATCCAGTTCCGGGCGGTTTTGTTGACGTCCGGTCATTTTCTCAGAGAAGATCTTCTCACATCCGGCAGCCTTCAACGCTTCCAGTTGCATATCCAGATGTTGTTCCTTGGTGGAAACACGGGCATATCCTATTTTCATCCTGTTTTGTATTTAGTTGTTTAATGAAGGTTTTAATTCTTCACTTTTTCAAACATGAAGACATTAATTCTTCATATTCCTCACGGCTGTATTGGTTGAACCCCTTTTGCTTCATAGCCAAAAGAAGTCTTTCCAATTCTCCGATAGTTACTACCTGTTTGCCGATAACGGTAAATTGTTCCCATTCTCCCTTTTCGTTGAGCAGGTATTCCCGGTGTGCAAAACAGTAAAGAGAACCGTCAATGTCATTCCGTTTTTGCCATTGACGCAGGTGCTTCAAACTGGTGAAATCACGGGTGACAGTACGTGGAATGGGAACCAATACGTCAATTTCCATCTTGAATTTTATATTCTCTTCCGTTTCTCGCATGGGTGATTAGCTTATTTTATAATACATCAATTATTGTATGGACAGGAAGTTCCAGTTTGGAGAAAGCAAACATTTTCTTGCCCAAATCCTTTAGCGATGCCCCAATATGATATACTTCCGTATTATCAATGATTAAGAAGCGGTCGTGACTGTCTCGGTACGTCCTGATGTCGATAGGCGGGTACTGGCTGTTATGCCTGTCAAGATCGAGTTGGAGTTGCTGCGTGATGCGCTGGGTGTAAATGGTGGCTGAAACACCGATGTTTCGTTTGCTCAACATGAGTAACACGGATTCATCTACATAGTTGTCGATAAGTATAAGTGAGCATTTGGCAGACTTTATTAAATCTGTAGCAAACTTATACGCATCGAATATCTGACCGTCAAAGAAGATACCTTCCACCGGAGGCAATGAGGTGCGCACAAAGAAGTCTATCTTTGCATCATGTTCAGCAATGGTTTTCTCTATTTGGAAGAATTTATTGTTCATTCTATATTCCATGTCATTGAGCCGTTGGTTTATAGAATAGCCTTTCAATAAATATTCTTTTAAAATTTTATTTGCCCATTGCCTGAATTGCGTACCTCTTACGCTTTTAACTCTGTATCCAACTGAAATTATTACGTCTAGACTAAAGAACTTGACAGGCTTATCGGAATTAGCAATGTGCAAAAAATGCACATTGCTTTTCTCTTCCAATTCCTTTTCCTTAAAAACGTTATTTATATGTTTGGTTATAACGGTTCTGTCACGTTGAAAAAGTTCTGCTATCTGCGCTTGTGTGAGCCAAACGGTTTCATCTTCTAAACGTACTTCCAACTTTACAGCTTCATCCGGTTGGTATAGTATGATTTCTCCTTGCTTCTCCATTATATGTTTCGCTTTTATTATGTTGCTGCAAATGTACGAAAAAGAAACATCATAAAGTCTGTTTTTCCGTAAGTATTACTTCAAAAGTTTGTTTCCTTTTTATTTTAATAAAACAGAAACATTCTGCTGTCTCAAATAAATAGTTGTCTGTTTGTTGTTCATAGTTGGGGTGTCAACGGGCTTGTTGGTGCGGGAAAATGAGAAGAGACTGCGCTTCGGCTTGGTAACGGATATACATTTTGCTCATCGGAATGTACACGGAACTCGCTATTATGAACAATCCATCACGAAGTTATCGGAAGCGATAGACGTTTTTAATAGGCGGAAATTAGATTTCATGATTGAACTTGGAGACTTGAAGGATATGGGGGATATTCCTGAAAGAGGGCAGACTTTGTCATTTTTAGATGAGATAGAAGCAAAGTTTCAGACATTCGATGGCCCTGTCTATCATGTGCTGGGCAATCATGATATGGATAGTATCTCAAAGTCAGAATTTCTCGCACGTACGACCAATTACGGGAGCGCGAAAGGAAAACCTTATTATTCCTTCGTACGGAACCAGATTAAGTTTATCGTGCTCGACGGTAATTGCAACGAGGATGGTTCCGATTATGATTCCGGTGATTTCGATTGGACGAAAGCGTTTGTCCCGGCTGGGCAGAGGGAATGGCTCTGGCAAGAGCTGAAGAAAGACGATTTGCCTGTCGTGATCTTTATCCACGAATTGCTGGATACTTTCTCCGGGGTCGACGAGGAACTTTGTATCGGCAATGCGGAAGAGATCGTTTCGGCACTTGAGCAAAGTGGCAAGGTCGTGGCCGTTATCCAAGGGCACCATCATGCCGGGAACTATGGTTTCCGGCATGGAATCCATTATTTTACGATGAAAGGAATGATAGAAGGAAGCCTTCCTGAAAATAATAGTTTTGCCGTCATTGAGATAGACAAAGACTTGAATATCTATATAGAGGGTTTCTATAATTGCAAGGATAAGGAGATGAAACATAATAGATAATCATTATGAAGAACTTCACGGACGAGCACATATATATCTTACGCTAAATATATATTTCTAAGAACAAGCCTCCGGCGGGGGTGACTCGCCGGGGGCTTTCTGGCCTTTACATATCATGGCTTGAGTTATCCATGAGAAAAATTATCCTGTTGAGTTTCCTATATGTGTATTTGCGCAGAAGAACTATTTTTCCATAACAGGAAGAACATTCGTAGAAGAATACATAGTCCCTGATCAGACAATAAATCGCCTTTAAGCGCTGGCGCTTATATTCAACCTAAGGAAATACCGGAACGTGGTTGACAGGGGAATACGGAGGGGAACTTCATATAGATAGCTTGGATTATCAATGCAACACGGGTAAATCGGCCTTTTTTAATTGAATTTCTGGCATGTCTGCGATTTGGCCCAAGAAACGATGTACGTGTACCGGATCGATTTCTATCAACTCCACAACTATTCTATTTTTCTCTTCTGAGATATAGAGATCGTTAATCCCTATCTCATAGTGCTCTATCCTCCCCGTGTCCTTTTCCTCGATAAATGGTTCCAAAAATATTACAAGTGAGTCATATTTAGACAATAAATGATTATATGAATACTCACGCTCGGCAATCAAGAACAAATCATCGCCGAGCGTTTTCCTTATCTCATCTCGATACACGGACGTATCCCCTACAATCCCTATGACCAGTTCATATGCGGAATTAACATAAGATCCTGCGTAATAATCCGGGTATCTTATGTTACCCAAGCTATCCATGGGGAATGAGTCTTTATATTTATCCTTATTCGCGTTAGCGATGGTCGCTTTACCTAGCAAGTCTTTCCAGACTTCCTCGTTGGTATTCTTATGTACACAAGAGCACATCGTGCTAATCAGTGACAATAAAAGGAACATTTTCATATTGCCTAAATATAATGCAACTATCATTTGCTATATATTCTTTAAATTTAGAGATGGATAAATCGTTACAATCATCCAAATACACAAAAATCCGATCTCTTTGCGGATATTTTTATTCTTCTCTCTCATCGTAAAAGATAATATGCTATCATTCATCCTCCTTAGATGCCTATAAGAAAAAAGAGCGGGTTTAACGTTAAAGTCCGTACGCCCTAACATCCTATTTAGTAACATTTTGCCGTCCGTAAGATCTCCGACAACATAAATGACAAAGTTATATTGATCCGCTTCATAGATTCCACCAAGGAAACCTGGTAAACTGTCATATTCTGTCCTGTAATAATCTCCAAACGTATCTCTGAAACTGTCATAAACAGACTTTTTTATCGCCATATCATTAATGACACCATTATCTTCCTTGCCCAAACGGAACTCACCCGAAAGTATATAATCATGGGATTTTCTACTGAGACCATATGTTACCGTGGCGTTTTTAGTCACCCGGTATCTCCCTGCCCTTCCTGTATACTCGTATATGGTTAATTCCAATGTGTCATGTGGAAGAACTGCATCGGCGATCATTAGATAAGCATGGCTTTCTGGTAACGCGTTTTCCCAAGCTTGGGAACTCTCATTATAAAACTCCAGCTTATAATCATTTCTTCCCAACTCAATAACATTATCCGTGTGATTTATTATCCTGATCGGAATTCCGCGTTGTGACACGGGAAAAACGGAGTCTACTTGTAATTCGCAATTTTTTTCATCCACAACGTTCGAGGGAACTATAAGGGTATCTTTGGGTGTATATCCTATTACACCATCTTTTTTCGTATACTGGCAAGAGATACAAGATAAGATTATGATATAAAATATGTGCTTATACATTTACCAGATAAAACTTGCGATGTGTTACCACTGATATTGTTTGTAATAGTACAGTTACCTTCGGATAGATCACAAAAAGCTGCATCTACACTACCTGACCTGCTAGAATAAAGACATCTTCCTATAGGATTTGATTTATTAGTATCGTATATAATTGAAAAGTAGTCATTTAAAGCCACGACATGAGCTGCGGTTATAAATCCCACTTTGTTGTTATACGTTGCCTTATACCCAAAAGAACTAGGAACTAGATTTGAATCAGGATCTGGTGATGCCCCTATTGAGTTTCCAGGATTAACGGTAAAATTTGCTCTGAAAGTTGAAGATTTTAAGCTTTCGATAAAATTCACAAAGTCTTCTTGTTGACATCGGGACCGGATAAAACATATCGCGGGTGAATCCATCATATAATGCTTAAAATCCGAGATCGCAGTGTTACTACAATCATAAAGATAAACCTCTATTCTGTTATTTGTTTCCGATAGACCGAACATTTCTATGTTTTCAATAACAGGATTAAGTTTTGCCCCACTAGATAAATAGATTTTATTCATGTCGCTCAAAACACCAGATAAATAGTTAAAAGAGAAATCAGATTCTTTCAATATTATATTGGGGTTCTCTGTTAATATTAATGGTAAATTTTCTGTTCCCCTTTTAATATATACAACAAGTTCATTTCCGTCTAGATAAGATCCACCATAATAATCAGGAAAATAAACAGACTTGCTATCATCCTGCAAGCTCCTTGTATTCAATCCATAAAAATCTTTCAGATCTGAGAATGCTTCCAAGGCTTTAGACTGATCTACACATATTTCCTCTTGTCCTACAGTCCCCACAGACGATCGTTCTGAATTACTCAGAACAGATAACTCATCCGAGCAACCTACCATAATGAAAACAACAGCTAAAGCCAAACATTTAAATAATAATTTTTTCATGATACATGCAATTTAGGCGTTAATAAAGGAATATTCATATTGCAGAACTAAGAGAGATATAATACAAACGTATTATAACGAACCAATGGTAAGAGTCTTTACAAAAAACGGTTAACCATACATCACTAATAATCGTAAAATAATAAAATCATATTGAGATAAAAAAATATTTGTTGTCTAAATTTAGAGAGATATTACATGTGAACCAAAAAATATATAAAAATGACTTATTTAGTATATTTGTTATCAAATATTGGAAAATTATACTTAGGGACTGGATATGGGGCGCGATAAGACTTTTTGCGGGATTGGCGATCGCCGGTATTATTGCCTGTTTAGTATTCCTTGTAGGGATTACAGTTTTGAGACTTCTTTTCCCTGCCTTCTTCTTAGCCTTTATCACATGGCTTTTCTTCGATAATTGGTGGACAGGGGCAGGATTAGGAATTAATTCTATATATTACCTACAAAATTTACATAAAAGGCTGGAACTCGTATTTCCATTCGGCTATAGAGCCTGAAAATGAATCGGAATGCGAACTTTCGTCTGATTATAACATAAATGATTCCAGTGGTTCTGGAGTGGAATATCCCGTGCCGTCTTCAAGGCCAGATAAAGAACGATACCAGCCAAAAACTGATGACGATGATCCGAGAGGTTTCATCGTTTAGCGCACGAGTATAAAATTCGTGCTCAAGGATTGGAGGAAGAGGCTGGCTATTTGTTACAACAAGCAGGGACGGAGTTTAGCTATGGGGATTATGAGGGATACGACACTTACAAAGAGGAAGCAGGAAAGAAATTAGATGAGGCACAGAATTGCGGGGAAAATGCCGATGAATATGAATCACGTGCCAGATATTATTATGAACGACAATCATCAGATACAAGTCGTATTCAATCTGGAGGGTGTTATCGCTACTCCCAACGAGGTAGGACCGTTTACCATCAATACGAAACCTGTATTCGAAGTCGCTTTTGCCGCCGCCGAAGGATATGAGTATGACGGTAAGATCGAGGTGAGAATGGGCGATAAGCTTCTTTCTACCCCGGCAGACTATGAGTACGTGCCGGAGAACGATCTTCCTTTCACGTTGAAGACACCTCTTTCCGCTACCTTGACCATCACCGCCAAGGGCACGCAAAAGTCATATAGCGTTACGACTGCTTATACAAATGTATCGACACCTGCCGAAGAGCTGCCGAAGAGCTGCCGAAGAACGTGCTGCATGGCAACGCACTATCATTCAAGATCACGCCGGACGAGGGCTATGAGCTACCGGAGACTATCAAGGTGAAGGTGGGCGATAAGACCCTCGCCGCCGCTACGGATTACATCTACAACAAGGCTACCGGCGAGGTTTCCATCGTCAAGGTGACCGGCGAGGTGGTGATAACGGCCGTAGCCGTATTGAAGACTTACGAGGTGAAGCTGACGCTGGAGAAGCTGGCTTCCGACTTCAAGGAGGGCACGAAGGTGAACCATGGCGCTAAGCTGGATATCCAATTGACAGCCACTGCCGGCTATGAGCTGCCGAAGAGCGTCAACGTGAAGATGAACGGCAAAGACCTGACCGCCGCCGACTTCTCGTATGCGAACGGCAAGATCTCTATCGCCAAGGTATTAGGTCCGATCGAGATCACCGTCATAGCGGATAAGGTCCATAACGTTAAAGGAGATGTGGAGAACTTGACAATCGACGCTCCGGAGAACATCGTGGAAGGCGAGACCTTCATCGCTACGCTGAATGTCGTTTCCGGTTACCAGCGGCCATACGCAATTAATGTCATTATGAATGGTCGCCTGTTGAGTGCCAGCGAGTATTCTTATGATAGTGTTTCCGGCAAGATCGAGATCCCGAACGTGAGCGGTCCGATATCTATCATGGCCAAAGGCGTTCGAGAGGGTTACTTCGAGGTAGTGCTAAACCTCACCAACCTCACCTCCGATCCCGTCTCCTTCGAACCGCAAGTCAAGGATACGAAGATCGAGCTGACTTTGAAGCCTAGCTCCGGTTATGAGCGTCCGTCTGATATCTTCGTGACGATGGGCGGTACGGCACTTGCTTCCAGAACGGATTATACGTACGATCGCTCTACCGGTAAGTTCGCACTGGAGCAGATCACCGGCACGCTAGTGATTGTGGCGGACGGAAACCGCATACCTGATCCAACACCCGATCTGGATCCTACCCCGACCCCGGTCACTTACACCGTGACATTGCCGGTAGTAGAGGGCGCGACGATTGCGGCCACAGGTTCCACTACCGTTTCGGAGGGTAGCAGCCTCTCCTTCACCGTGGAAGTGAAAGCGGGTTATAACGCCGACAAGATGGTGGTGAAAGCCAACGGTACGACACTTACGCCGGACGCGAATGGTCGCTACACGATCGCCAACATCCGCAGTAACGTGGTAGTAACCGTAACCGGTATCGTGAAGGGTGACGATCCGACAGCGAATGAGACGATCGGCTCCGATGAATTGCGTGTATGGGACGTCAACGGTCGCCTGTTTATCCAGACACCGGTAGCCGATACGGCCTATATCGTTACTTTCGATGGCCGTGTGTACAAGACCCTGTCCTTGTCCGCCGGCGAGTACACGGAAGCGATGCCGCAAGGTTCTTACGTTATCCAGATAGGTAAACAATCCTATAAACTGAACTTCTAAGCACTAAACACAAAGCGAGGGTGTGCCATTTTGCGTTTTGGGTACACCCTCAGATCTTCAGGAGGTATGGCGAACACCGGTATATACCGGCTTGCCACACCTCCTTCTTTTCTATCATCGGAGACACTTCCGCTTCTCTCTGTATTCCATCATAGATTCCTGCGCCGTCTCTTTCCTGCGCTCATAGCTATCTATTTACTGGATCGTATAATATCTTTAGGTCCTCAGCCCCTACCAAGCCTACGCTCTCTTGGATGAAGAAACGCTTGAATCGCTTGTTCATGTGGGCATGCAGAATAACCTTAAGCATCATTTTGGGATGGTAAGGGCTGTGACTGCGTTCCTTATATAACTTTCTGAAATTCTCAAGATTCAGACTTTCAACCAAAGCGTCAATCATACTCACTAGATCGTTTTTCTGGAGAAAAAACATCGTTCGGTTGGGAGTATAAGAATGAAAATGTACCTTTATCAGATTAGAAGTAAAAGATACAAAATCTTTAGGTAATAGCAAAGCCCCAACTTGTGAAAGTGGGGGCTTTGTCACAAAAAAGAAGGTGCGTATTTTGAAACACCTTCTTTTGCAAATAGCCTTTTAAGGCTATAAATGAATCAATATCCCGGATTTTGTCGCAATTTATTATTTTTCTGCATTTCTAACGCCGGAATAGGGAATATCCCTCTATAGGCTGGGGTTATTTTATTTTTCTCCCACCAAGTTCCTGTAAAAAAAGTCCCAAAGCGTATCATATCCGTACGGCGATGATCCTCGAAAACAAACTCTTTTTTCAACTCCTCCTCGATTGTTTGTAAGGTTATTGTTTCCGGGGTTCCGGTAAGGCCGGCACGGGAACGAATCTGTTCTAAGAAAGGACGGGCCTTCTCCGGCTGATTTAAGCGCACATAACACTCCGCTTGCATCAATAACACCTCAGCATAACGCATCACGACCAAATCATGATCACGTTCCCACTCCTCACCATCTTTTTGCTCATATTTACACCAATGCACTCCCTCATAATCTTTTGCGTCCATGATATCACCAATTCCATCCGTAAAACTCAATGGTTGAAGTCCCTCCTGATTCGGATCTCGATCGACAACCTCCCCGGTACGAAGATCGATCTGATCACCGATCAACATTGTATTACGGCGTACGTCTTTCTCATCGAAGCTATGGTATAATCCGGGTTGAGCCACAATACTATTACCCCCTCCATAAAAAGTTCCGGTCGATGAGATCGCCCATCTTTGCTCATTATGCGTTAAGGCCCAATTCAAGAAATTCCCGGTCGTAGCCATCTTATGGTCATAGGGTATAGCTAATAAGATTTCCTTGGAAACCTCATTCTCTGTCAAGAAATTAGTAAAATAATTCGTTTCCAATGAACCGGATATTTGCTGACAAGCCTTAAGGCAATCCTCCCAACGGGATTTTCCAGAAAATACCTCGGCATTCAAATATAGACGAGCTAATAAACAATACCCTGCGTTCTTAGTCATCTTGCCATAGCCGGATTCAGGCAATTGGTCAATAATAGCTAATAACTCTTTTTCCGTAAAATCAAAGATCTCAGCCCGCGTCGAGTTTGTCGGTAATGTCAGATCCTTATAGTCCGTAATCAACGGTACATTTCCGAACCAATCGATCAAGCGGTAATAGTAATAAGCACGTATAGCCCGTAGTTCAGCAAACATCTTATTTTTCTGCTCATCCTTTAAAGAAGACCCTTCTATTTGTGAGATAATGGCATTAACCGTCGAGATTCCATTATAACAATATCTCCATGCCCCTGTGATAGCCACGTTCTGGTTATCCCACTCATGACGTTTCAACTGGACATACCTTCCGCCATCGTACCAATCGGCACCCCCATTCCGAGCCGGAAGTACCGCCTCATCCGAGCTAATCGCCGAAATAAAATAAACATACTCACTAAAAGCGTATCCATTCGCGCCATCAAAGCTACCTCCACGAAGGGAAGCGTACGCACGTCCCATGATGGAGGCGATTTCCGAGTCCGTTTGCCCGTATTCGTTCGCATCTATCTTATCATACAAAGTCTCGGACAAATCGGTGCACGCCCCAAACATCATAAGTAACCCAGCCGCTAATATTGATTGTATTCTCATAATTCCCTTGTTTTTTATAAATGATTAGAATGAAAGATTAAGACCTATGGAAAATGTCCTCGGCATCGGATAAATATTACCTTTATCCAGTCCTACTTCCTTTAAATCTGAAGTACCAACTTCCGGATCTATCCCCGTATAGCCAGTTAATACAAACAAATTCTCTCCTGTAGCATAGAAACGTAAACGGTTAACCCCAAAATTCTTCAGGAGACGAGCAGGAAGCGTATAACCCAAGGTTACACTTTGCAAACGGAAGAACGAACCATTTTCCAACCAGTAATCAGAGTAAACCGGCATATTCTCATTTGAGATACCGCTTTCAGCGAAAGCGGTAGTGATATTATAATTTGGCATATGGGCCGTATAACCTCTTTCCATGCCCGCTACATTCAGTACCTTCTGGCCATACATACCATAACCGGAGATACCTAGATCAAAATCCTTATACGTAAAATTAAATGATAAGCCCATCGTCAGTTTTGGCTGGGCGTTACCCAAGATCTCGTCTTCTCCATCATTTGCCAACACGAATTTGCCATCTACGATACCCTCGCAATGAGGCCCATAAAAAGTTCCCACCGGATAACCTTCCTCGATAACCTGCGAATAACGATTAGACATTCCCAAAATACCTTGTAACGATCCACTTAACACTCGATCGGTTTGATAAACTTGGTTGGACAACTTATCGACTGTCTGTTTGTTATGGGCCAACGTCAAGTTAGCGTCCCAAGTGAAATCCTTATGATTGATAAGGTTTGCTCCCAAGGTCAACTCTACGCCCTTGTTGGTCAAATCACCTACATTCGCTAAGATATTGGAATACAAATAAGGAGGATTAGGAACTTGATACGTATATAATAAATCACTAGTCTTTTTCAAATACCAATCGAACGTTAAGTTTAAGCGATTGAACAAGAACATATCGACACCCACATTCGTTTGGGCGGTAGATTCCCATTTCAAGTCAGGGTTCGGATTCTGGGTAACCCCATATGATTGTTTCCAAGAATTGCTCTCGCTATCAAAATAAGCACCTCCTCCCGTGCCCATCAGCATAGCGGATTTATACTCTCCGATCCCGGATTGATTCCCCGTCAGACCATAACCGGCACGTAACTTCAAATTAGCGAGCCAACTCTGTAAGCCTTCCATGAAAGTTTCCTCCGAAACACGCCAAGCCGCCGATACGGACGGGAATGTACCCCATTTATGATTCGCTCCGAAACGTGAGGAACCGTCACGACGAATCGTGGCCGTAAGCATATATCGGTCTTTAAACGTGTAATTAGCACGGGCAAAGAATGAGATCAATTTCGCTTGGCTCTTAGAAGATGCTACGTCCTCCAATCTGTTATCCTGCCCCGCTCCCAGATTATTCCATAAAAAATCATCCGTGTCGAATTTTCGTCTTTCGGCTTTCAGAGTCTCAAACGAATAATCCAGATAAGAATAACCAACCATAGCGCCTACACGATGTATCTTATTGAATGTCTTGTCGTAGTTTAAGAAAACCTCTAACTGCTTATTCGTATATTCCTCGTTATATCTCTTAGCGTACCCGCCATCTGTAACTTTATAAACATAAGACGGACGGTAGTAATAATCTTGATTTGAGTTATACTCATAAGACAAATTGGTGGTCGCTTTAAGCCCGTCAATAATAGAGAGTTCTACCTTACCGTAACCGAGTAAATGCTTACGGGTTGTCTCATCATTTCGTTCCGTATGGCTCTCCACCGGATTATTTTCAGTCAATCGTCCGCCGATCTGCTCCAAATAATTCCCATTCTCGTCATAAATAGGAGCCGTAGGGTTCATATTATAGATCGTACTATAGATCGCGTTATCTACATTATGCCGTTTATCCGCGTTCGCCTGTAAACTCAACTCAACTTTCAACCGGTCATTAAGTCCATATTGATAAGCGGTCAAACTAGCGCTCATACGGTCTAAATCGCTAAATTTGACAATTCCCTCATTCCTTAGATAATTCACGGACGCACGTAGCCCATTATCCTCCCCTCCGGAAGAGAACGAAAGCGTATGGGAATGGGAAATAGCGGTTCGTTGGATCGCTTTTTGCCAATCAGTATCGGCTCCATAATCTACGGCATCGGTCAAATTATGGTCATTTACGTATTGACGCCATTCTCCGGCTGTCAATACGTCCAAATTATTAGCGCTCTTTCCTATCGCTACATATCCATTGTACTCGATACTACGCCCTTTTTTCTCTCGGTTGGTCGTAACGATAATCACGCCATTCGCTCCGCGTGAACCATAAATGGCCGTAGCCGAGGCATCTTTCAGTACATCCATAGACAGGATCTCATTGGGTTGGACCGTACTGAGATCAACGCCGGGAATGCCATCCACCACGACCAGTGGCGCATTACTGGCAGACAAAGAGGTACCCCCACGTAAACGCATGGAAGAGCTTTTCGTGGGATCACCGCCACCTTGTGAGACTACCAGACCGGCTACCTTACCTTGCAACAACTGCTCCGCGGAGGAAATCACGCCTTGCTTAAAATCCTTGGCCGAAACAGAGGCGATAGAGCCTGTTAGATCCGATTTACGAGAAACACCATAACCGATAGCGACAACCGTTACCTCATCCAAGCCGATGGAAGTCGGTTTCAATTGGATATTCAGCTGAGATTTAGCTGCCACTTGTTGCTCTGAGTATCCGATATAGGAAAATGTTATCAGTTCTCCCTCGGTTGCCTCTAATGTATAATTACCATCCATATCGGTGGTCGTACCATTTTTGGAGGCGGTAATGATAGTAACCCCGATGATCGGCAAGCCATTCTCATCGGTCACGACACCTTTGACCGTAATATGTTTTTGTGAAGTCCGGACAGACTGGTTTGTTTCTGCCTTATTCGTCTTTCGATAAAGAACGATATGCCGGTCCGTTATCTTATAAGCGATATCATTACGATTCAATAATTGGCTTAATACCTCCGTAATTCCCTTATCCTTAACATGGATACTAATCCTTTGATCCGAGTTAACTTCCTCCTCATTGTAGAAGAAAGAAAATTCACTTTGCTCCTCAATCGCTTTAAACGCCTGCTCAATCGTCACGTTTCGTAAATTGAGGTTGATCGCTGCCGTATCCATATAACTAGCGGCGAACATCGACGTTGCCCCGGTTAACCCCAGACTTAGCATGAACACCTTGAAAAAATGTTTTTTCATTGTAATGATTTAAATTTATTAATTTATGTTTTGATAATCCCATTCCTCTCTTTGACTTATTTAATATTAGATCCGGATCTTTCTATTTAAGGTCACTCAGAATATTGTTATCTCCATTCATAGTAAAGAGACCAAAAGGATTCGATACGCCTAAAAGAAAATTCAAAAAATCAGTACATAATACCCGTATTAACCAAGCCAAAATAAACCAAGCCAAACAAACCCGCATTCCAACCTTGGATATGAAAGCCTAAATTCTCTCCAGTCAGGCTATTTATATGCTCATTGGGCGACCAATCCCCCGAATTCACTAAATCCGCACGCCCTACTTTCTTAATAATGTCTATAGCTTCCTCTTGCCGTCCCATATTAATGCGTGCCCAACAATCCATAAAACTTACCCACGGCCATACACCTCCATTGTGATAAGTAGCCGAAGGATAACCAAAACTATCATCATAATAAGGAAAGGTCTCGGCGACCCCGTAAGGTGTCATACTTTTCGTATTTAATGTCTCTATGATTCTCAAGGCTCGTTCCCGGGGAACAACATCGAATAAGATACCGATCGTTTGATCCTGTAAAATCCTATCATTTACGCTCCCATCTTTCCATATCTGGCAATAATAGTTTCCATTCCACAAGCCACCTTCTTTCACATCCTTATTCACCGTCTCATATCCTTTTTGATAGGCGACCCGATAATTGTTACCTCCCGCTAAATCTCCACATTCTTCCGCCAAATAAACCATTTCCTTTAAGGCGGATAAATAAATCAAACAGGTAAAAGGAGAATATTTTCTTCCCTCGATCCCCTTCACATCTTTCCAATCTCCCCAAAAAGAGATCTGTGCCGGAAGCCCGATCTTTTCCGTATCTCTGGAGATCAACCAGTTCATGGCATTTTTCATAGCCGGCCAATATTTGACCAAGTCTTGTTTATTATGATAATACCGATAAAATCTGGCAGCACGTAAAATAAAGAAAGCATTGATATCCAAATCATCCTCCCGCTCAATCAGAGGAAGGATCGTAGTCGGGATCTTTCCGGATGGTTGTTGCCACTCGATACTCTCCTCAATCATCTTTCTCTCTAAATCTTTATAAAACACCAAATGCAGCCAGCTAGTCCAATAGCTGTCGCGCTGGTTCAACTCGCAATACCCCATCGTAAGAAGTTCCCCTTTTTTTGTCCATTTCGTAAGCGATACGCCCGGAATCATATACCATCGCATATAAGTATCCAATTCCTTATCCCCCGTTTCGGGGATCGCCAAGGCAAAAGCGGTAGTCTTCTCTCTAAAAGTCGGCCACATCTTATACGCATAGGATGAAAGCTCATCAAGTGTCCAAAAATTAATACCGCTGATCCAATTCTCATCCCGAAAAGCAAATAAGATCTTGACTTTCTTCTTTTCACCCGCACGCAAGGATACTGGGATAGAAAGCCTTTGTCCAGCCCACGCGCTTTCCGTTTGATCTGTCGTAATTTGGCAATTATGTTTATTGCTAATACCCGTATATCCATCATTCTCGCAGGAGATCATATCTTCCGCTAAATTCTCGTCCGGCTGAGCGACCAACGTAAAATGCTCTTCTTTAGAAGTCGGATTAGAGCAACAAATCTCTAACATCAAAACAGGGAGAGCAGAAATTTCAGCATCATTAACCCCCAATGGGCAAAAAGCCTCTGTAGTAAAAGTCACTTTTGTGAGGGGCGATCCTTTATAGTCATTCCTTACAAACGGAAATTCCCTTATGATACGCTTTTTAGAAAATTCAGAAAATAACTGTCGTCTACCATCTTTCTCGATCGAGAACATTACAGCCCCCCTGTTAGTTAACCAATCTCCTAACGTACCGGGGTTCTGCATAATCTGTCCGAAAAAATCCCCGGATGCTGACGCATTCACGGTTAACGCAAAATTGGCGATCGGATACCCATCAGCAACTTGTCTTTTTTGAGCGACCACGGAATGACAAACCACCCAACAAAATAATAGAAAAAATAAAGAATGTGTTTTCACGCTATTCATTGAATCGTATTTTTAATAAATTGTTACTTGATTATCAACTATCGTATATCGAAAAGGTACATTAATCCGTATTATATTGAAAATTTGCGGAAGCGTTTCATTATTAATAAACTTACCGGTAAATACCTTATGTTCCAAACCTGCCTTCTCAATCGTGATCTTACAATTGAATTTTCTTTCCAGACTCTTACAAATATTGCCGAACGATTTCTTCTTAAAAAACAATTTCCCCTCAGTCCATCCTATGGCATATTCCCTTTCAAATGTCTCTAAATGAATCTCTTTCGTGCTCTTATCATATACAGCAGAAGTATTAGGCGTAAGATGATAATGTTTATTATCCATATTATTCTTTATCTCGACAGATCCGGATATCAAGCTTGTCGCTACCTCTCCTTCCTCACCATAAGCTGATACATTAAAAACAGTCCCCAACACCTTGACATCTATTTGCCTCGTTTTGACAATAAACGGGACATGTTCATTACGTGCAACCTGAAAACATGCTTCTCCTTCCAGTCTCACGTCACGGGAACTTTTATTATAATCCGTAGAATAAGAAAGCCTGCTCCCATGATTAAGGATAACCACGGAACTATCGGGCAATACCACTTCAGATACGCCATTTTGAGAATTAAAAACAATCCATTCCTCTTTTACCGAAGACCAAGGTTTTACCGATTCAAGTAGAAAAAAGCCTATTAGTAAAGTGATACTGGCCGCTATGGACAAAAACAGATATATATTTTTTATGGGACCCTGTTTATCTCCCTTATCCTTAAACATCTTATGATATAGCTCCTCCCGCACACCTTCTTTTATTTCCGAGGCATGCCCATAATCACAGTCAAGCGAGATATGATCTATGATCCTGAAAATCTCTTTTTTCTTCTCATCCAGCACATCTAGCGCATCAGATGGAAGATCATCGTTTTCCCGGTTTAATAGACTTATTAGTTTTTGCCATTCTTTTTCAACCTTAACCTTCATATTTCATTTAATTTTTTTACCTGCGCGATACTCCTGTATGACTATTCCAATTTTCCTTATCGCTATGCACATCTGCGCGTGTACCGTCCGATCCGATATCGAAAGGATCTGAGCCACTTCCTTGTAGGTCATATTTTCTTCTCTCACCATGAAGAAAATTAAACGACACTTCTCAGGCAAAGAGTTGATCGCTAACTCAATGATTTTCTTTAACTCATTGTCCAAGATCTCTTGTTCCGGTGTTGATTTCTCAGACGGACCTCCTAAATCAGCGTCTTCCAACCGTATTTTCTGGTATTTATCGCTCTCACTCTTATATTTAAGAGCATGATTCCGGGCACAGATAAATAGATAGTTCTCATAATTCTGTATTTCTGGCAATTGCTTTCGATTTTGCCACAAATACAAATAAACATCAGAAATCACATCCTTACACACACCTTTCTCCACCAGAAAATAGCTTGTGTATCTATACAATTTCATATAGGTATAATCGAAAAACAGTTGGAATGCCCTTGGGTCATCATTCGCAATCTGTTTAAATAGAGATCGTATATTAATAGTTCCTTCCAATGAATGTGACGTAAATATCTATTTTATAATGAAGAGAAAAAAAAGTGGAGTATGCCTAAAGAAGCAGATCAAAAAAATCCGTATTTATGTTTTATTAAGAGATCATGATCCCTAATTACTCATATCCGCTAGAACATTTCTTAATTATTGACAACCATGACTTCCACATGGAGAAAAAACGGACAAAACGCATACATGGCAACCGCCTGTATTATCTGAAGGACGATTGGGACGCAGCCCGAAAGATCGCGGAACGGAACAGCGCGAGCACGAAAGCCAAACGGGAACAATAAAGCGTTTATAACACCAAAAACATATAATCGATATGACAGACATTTGCACCAAAGTAACAGTCAGAAAGCGACCTATCAAAAACAGTCAGTTGTCGCTATATCTGGATTTTTATCCACCTATCAGACACCCGAAAACAGGCAGACCGACAAGAAGGGAATATCTCGGCATATACATTTATGCCAACCCGACAGAGAAATTTGAAACGGAGTTCAACAAGGCCATGCTACGCAATGCGGAGCTTATCAAGTGCAGGAGAACCGAAGCTATCCTCAACGAGGAATTTGGCTTTCTTGACCGCAATAGGGGTAAAGAGAGCTTTTTGGAATACTTCCGCTCCAAAATGGCAGATGATGACAATTTCAGGAATTGGAATGTCGCCTACAAGCATTTTGAAAAGTATTGCGGCGGCAGTTGCGCCTTTGATGATTTGACACTGGACTACTGTCAAGGCTTCCTTACCTATATGCTTTCACTCATCACGCACAACGACTATAAAATGATGACTTCCACCGCAAACAATAACCTGAACAAGCTGAAATGCGTTCTGGGCCAAGCCTACAAGGAAAGGCGCATCAAGGAGAACATCGCACCACGGCTGAAACACGCCAAAGAAGCCAGCACAAGGCATGAGTTCCTGACACTGGACGAGGTGAAAAAGCTTGCGGACACGCCCTGCGAGAAGCCCGTCATAAGGACAGCGGCACTTTTCTCCTGCCTTACGGGATTACGCATTAGTGACATTATCCGCTTGCAATGGGAGAATATCATCAAGGGAGCGGATGGAGGCTGGTGTATGCACATCGTAACCAAGAAAACCCGGACGGAAGCTGTTCTGCCATTGTCGGATGAGGCACTTGCTTTGTGCGGCGAGCGTTCCACCGGACAAGTGTTCAAGGGGCTTACGCAAGCCTTACTTCCTTTCTATCTCAAAGACCGGATTGAGTCGGCTGGCATAACGAAACACATCACATTCCACAAGGAAACATAATAAAATTTATATCCAGCTGATAAACAGCTATTTATGATATAATATTCTATTTATAGGTAACGATTTAGAAACGAGCGAATTACTATATTCAGTTTTCTTTTGCATTAATCAAAGAACGATTTTAACGCTGCAAATATACATTTAGCCAGCGATAAAAGCAAGTGTTTTCTGTCACATAAATATCTCAAAACCGGCTATGAACGAAGGGGGGCTGATTTCACGTCTCCCCTATCCAATGAGTAAAGTACTTTCTTTCCGGTTAAAAGCGACATTACATTTTCCTTTTTTATATTTAGTCATCATAAGATTCTTATTCTCTGAAATACAATATTTTGCGTAAACAGGCAAGTGAGTGTATCTGATAATTTTACATCCTGTAAAATTTTATTTAAAGTAATCTTAAAATAGAAAAGAGGATCATTTTTAAATCCTCCAACACTTAGCCTTCCCCAATGATGATGTCAAACGGGTTAAGCTGAGATCTCATATCGTCCTCGTTAAAATTGCAAAGTGAATACCGTTATGGACAGACAGCATGATCCTTGGGGTCAAATATCCGAATCATGCAATAAAGTATATCGGTTAAATTATAACTGTGGCTATGATGTCAGTTGTTTCGGAACTCTATGTTTGAATCAGAGTCCCCGTTGTTGCTCTTCTCTCTTTTCCCCGGCGAGATTGTCTAATTGGAAAAGCGTAAGGGTTTATTAATATTTGCCAGATGAAAAATATGAGATATTTCTCAACCAAAGGAATTCTTTCGGATCTTGTTTAGTTATGAGGTCGGAAATCAAGATGTAATGAATTAGATGATGATTAGCCACGTAAGTAATATTTAGAAATGCAATAAAAAACAGAATGACGATAATTAAACGTAAATCGTTTATAATTAGTCGTTTCGCAAGAATTGCAGAATAGCCTGACCTGCAAAAGAAAACAAAATATTGCGACGTTTCAGTTACCAGACTGTTAGCCGCCTGTTTCGGAAACGACGGCAGATAACCGAATTTTTACCGATAAGAACAAAGCGGATTTGTATTCACTGTTTATCAATGTTTTGCACGCCAAAGGACGCTTTTCAAAGGAGTATTTTTACAACCTAAAAAAGAGCGTTATGAAAGTAGAAAAATTCAAGGTTCTGCTCTACCTCAAAAAGAGCGGACTAGACAAGTCGGGCAAGGCCCCGATAATGGGACGCATCACCGTGAACCGTACGATGGAGCAGTTCAGCTGCAAGCTCTCCTGCACTCCCGGGCTGTGGAATCCCCGCGAAAGCCGTCTGAACGGCAAGAGTAGGGAGGCGGTGGAAGTCAACGCGAAAATCGATAAGTTGCTGTTAGCGGTGAATTCCGCTTTCGATTCCCTTTTGGAACGAAAGATTGATTTTGATGCGACGGCAGTCAAGGAAGCCTTTCAAGGCAGCAAGGACACACAGATGACCTTGCTCAAACTCTTTGACAGGCATATCGAGGAAGTCAGGGCACGTGTGGGCATTGACGTGTCTCACCGCACCTTGCCCAACTTCCTTTACACCCGCAACCGTCTCGCTGATTTCGTCAGCAGTAGGTTCAAGGTATCCGACCTTGCTTTCTGCCAGCTCAACGAGCAGTTCATCCTTGAATTTCAGGAGTTTGTCGTGATAGAGAAAGGCCTGGGTGTCCAGACAGTGCGCCATTACCTGGCTATCCTGAAGAAGATCTGCCGCATAGCCTTCAAGGAGGGATATTCTGATAAATATTATTTTAATACAAACGTAGCCAACAAGGCTTTATGATCGCTAGGCCATGTGCCAGCTGGAGCAATAAAAGAATCTTGGCTATCTTTGTCTCTCTCTATGCGCTCACCATATAAGACAGCCCCTTCTGCTCCAACGATACGAACGTCCTTTAGCGCGACAGCTTTATTCGGATAATAATAAATAAAATCAATCCTCTCCCGATCGTCTGCTTCCGGAGCCCAAGTCAACTTCTTTAAATCAACCTCAATATTATTTGTTGGAAATGTAAATCCTGGATAAATAACCGGATTCGGATAAATCTCTCGGAAAGTATCTTTATAGCCATCCTCTATCAATATCTTAGAACAATCCCAATTTACAACCATTCCTCGATGTTCACGAATATCTTTCGTATCGGCTTGCCAATCCAAGTGGGAAGGTTCGTTAAAATCGCCACCAATCATAACAATTCGCCCATGTTCTCGTTCTTTCCGCGCATCCTCAACAATCGCCCGCACCTCATCATCCCGAAAAGAAGCCTTGTTATCCGCCAATATGGAATCAACGTCAACCACAGGCTGTTTCATCTTCTCCCAAGTACAACCATCATATCCCCTCGGTAAGTAATATGAACAATTCATCCAATCCAAGTGGGCGGAATAGAGGACAATCTCTTCACCTTCAATTTGAAACATTGCCTTAATCACTGATCCACGATCGTTTTTCAAGGGAAAAACCACTTCTTGCGACTGAATCTCATATTTTGACAAAATCCCCGTACTCACACTTTCCTTTCCATAATACCTCATCCCCCTTTTTTCCAAATCCGTCACCAAACGAGAAATAAAAGAGATGCCATTGTAATTACGGACCTCACTAAAAGTAATCAAGTCCGGACTCAATTCAACGATATTGTCCACTATCCCCCAATAGCCATTCTCCACTGAGGTCCCTTCTTGCCAAATATTGAATTGAAGCACCTTCAGCTCTTTCCTCGAAGATTGGCAGGCGGTCATAACGACCGCCACCAACAATATAAAAACAGATCTCATCTCATTCCTTTCCTACTTTAACAGCCACATTACCTCATTCGGAGTGTCAATACCACCAAACTGACGCTCTATAGCGGCTTCTATATTTTCACGATTCTGTGAATACTCACTACTTGGATACATCCAGCGGAGAGGTAATTGTGTATTTACCTCATTCATGTTAGTTGCCGGATCAATCGGAATACGGGGATATCCCGTACGACGATAGTCATAATATCCATTAAAACCTAACTGGGCAAAAAAGCCTATCAATTTTTGGTTCATGATCTGCTCCAAGCCCTTAGACTCATCAAAATTAGCCTTACCACTCAAATATTCGTTAATGTACGCTTCATCAATCGTCACTCCATGCCGATAAGCTTCCGGCGTATGCTCGAAAGTAAACAGCATAGCGGCACGTACGCCATTCTCATAATGTTGCCGTGCCGTTGCCGGAGTTTTCCATCCCCGTAAAGCCGCCTCCGCTAAAACAAATTGTATCTCAGAATAAGCGATAAATTTAACAGGTTCTCCTTCGGGCACACGATGATAACGCTCATTGAAATGAGAATGCAATCCCCCTGCGAACTCCGCTTGCACCAGGCCATACTCCAATACAGGATTTACGCCACTATAAGAATCAAACGAATCGGCAGGAGCATCCTTAAATCGAGGGGCAGGTTCTGCGTAATAAAACAAACGACGATCTTGCAACTCTTTCATCATATCCACTAAGAAAGAGCTCATCACCGGATACGACCAATAATTTTGTTTTTCAAAATAAAACGGATACCACTGCGAACTTTTACCCGCATCATAAACACGTTGATAAGATTCTCCCTCATTTTCCATCAAAGGCTCCTTAGCTACTTGCTCAAACAAGTCACGTACATTTATACTACCTACCGTTTGCTTCTTGCTCAACATGTTCAAGACTCGTAGCGTAAAACTATTCACATTCTTCCGCCACAACAAAGGATCTCCATTATATACAGGATCTCCCTTAAAGGTTGCAGCACTGGCAAATAATCGGGAAGACTCACGCAAATCATTCAAGATAGTAAGGAACACTTCTTCCTGCGTATCATATTTAGGAGAAAAAATACCATCACCCTCACCCTTCAAGGCTTCCGAACAAGGTATATCCCCCATCTCCATCGTAGTCTCATAAAAAGCATAAGAGCGAATAAACAAATTCAACGCACGATAAGCATTTTTCTCCTCCTCCGACAATGTTTCACTACCCACAGCCAGCTCTAACATTTTCTTTGAGTCTGTCAAATAACCATACCGAGAAAAACTGGAACGTTCAAACTTATTGTAAAGGTACCACTCCATGTGTTCCGTACAAGAAGAAGTTTTTAACAACCAAGAATTATCAAAAAAATGCTTGCCTGTAATACTCTCTGTCGTTTTCAATATGACATTGGTTGCCAAGAAATCCGGAGTTACCGTTGTTGGCGTATCAGGATTCAAATTGATCTCATCAAAATCGCCACATGAGCAAAACGCCAAAGATATCAATAAGGTAGAAAATATCTTCTTCATATTCTATTTGTACTTAAAAAGTTAAATCAATATTAAAACCAACATAACGAGAAGTCGGAGTATTTAAGTTCTCCTTACCACGATCCGGATCAGAAAATTTAAATTCTTTCGTCCACATTAACAGATTCTGTCCGATAACACCAACTCTCACTTTCTTCATCAAGAGTTTTTGAGCGATCGTTGCGGGAAGTGTATAATTTAATGCTACTTCTCTTAGTTTCAAGAACGAGCCATTCTTGATATTTTGACGAGCATCATGATCCCAAGGATTCTCATTATAATTCATCGTGTAATTTTGATAAGACACAGGAACATCATTTGGAGCAAACACACGAGTATCTTCCAAAACTTTTCCATACGGATCATAAGAAGCCGAGCCACTTACAACCTTTACGCCCGACCCTATGTAATTTTGCTTACCATTTACCACCTCGTCATAACGCCAGCGATTATCGCTATCGGGATGAACACCGGAATGCCACATGGCCTGTTCCGTCCATGAGTACATCACACCTCCGATACGACCATCGATCGAGACACTCAAATCAAACCCTTTGTAGAAAAAACGGTTTGTCCAGCCTAAAATACACTTCGGATCCTTATATCCTATAACAGATTGATACTTGTTCTTCACCGGAAGTCCCGCTTGATGAACGATATTCCCGGCATGATCAGTTTCCCAATCCGTGAAAAAATATTTATCATAACGCTCTCCAACACCAATACGGGGATCTTGCGAACTGTATACAGGATCTAGCTTATCATAATACCAATGCCAATAAGCAACATTCAAAGCGCTTTCCCATTGAAACTCTTTTGTCACGATCGGTTTTCCGGTAAGCGTAAACTCCATACCTCTCTGACGTAACTCTTCTGCGGTATTGGTTATAATCTTCTTGGCTCCAGAAGCCTCAGATATATCCGCTTCAATCAAACGATCATAACGCAAGCGACTGAAGAAGGTATAATCAAATCCCAAACGATTGTTGAAAAAACGAAAATCTGTACCAAACTCATAAGAGGCCTCCGTTTCCGGCTTGATATTCGGATCTCGTAATTTGGAAGGATAACCAGCAGTAGACATACCATTCCATACATCCGTATTCACGTCAAACACCCTATTGATCTCATACTCAGATAGATCTTTTTTTGCGACAGTCCATGATGCACGAACCTTCCAAAAATCCAATACCTCCTCAAGCGGGTTATAAAACGCAGTCGGTATAAAACTTCCAGAAACAGAAGGATAAAAATAGGAGCGAGAATCAGAGGGAAGTGTGGATGACCAGTCGTTACGAGCCGTCAAATCCACATAAATTGCGCTCTTCCAAGACAAACCAACTTTTCCATATATACTGTACAAAGCCTTCTCCTTTATCTCCTTAGAAGTACCAGGACGCTCAACAGAAGCATTTAAAGAATAAAAACCGGGAACAGACAAACCTCCACGCGTCCAAGAGTCTAGATCATCCTGCTTGTACCAAAAAGAAGATAATCCCACAATCGCATCAACTGTAAAATATTTCCATGTAAAATCACCATTCACAATCAAGTCATTATTGAAAGAAGATCCCCCCTTTTTTCGATATTCATAATAACCACGTTTTTCGCCGCTATCACCCACTGAACGACGCTTTTCCGTGCCGTTATCATAATTGTCGAAACCGGAACGTAAAGTTACCTTAAGATTCTTCATGATATCGTAACTCAAGGTAGCATTCGCATTGAACAGATTATTATCTCTCGAATCAATTCGCTCGTTCATTAAGAAATAAGGATTATCATACCAAGCAGAAAAACCCCAATTTTGCTGCTGATCCGGAACCTTCCAATAATTTTTGAAATCACGAATGTCATATTCCGTACCTCCCCAAATCAGCATATTATAAAGGATGTTACCTCCACCATAATCCACTACCGGCATATTGGGTGACTTCATCTTCTTATAAGACATTCCCGCATCCAGTTTGAACTTCTTATAGGTAATATTCCCACTCATATTCACGATATACTTATCCAATGAAGAATTGGGATACTGTCCATTCTGATGCACCTGCGTGGCTGATACACGAAAACCACCCAGTTCTCCAGATTGAGATACATTTACATTTGTATTGGTCACCAAGCCAGGACGCATAAAATTCTTCACATTGTCACGTCCTTTGGAAACCAAGGGCATCACTCGCATGGTCATTGTCTCCGGATCATATTGCTCAACCTCACGGCCGTCCATATAATCACCCCAGACATAACCACTATTATACTCCATACGGCCATAGTTTCCTGTACTATAACTAGATTGCACCTCTGGCAAACGTAAATACCCCGCTTGAAACATAGTATTATTTGACACATTCACGGTCAGTTCTCCTGATTTTCCTCTCTTTGTGGTAATCATTACAGCACCGGCACGCCCTCGTACGCCATATAAAGCCGAAGCAGTAGCTCCCTTCAAGACATCAATACTTTCGATATCATCCGCACTGATATCACTCAATGTAAAATTGCCATAAGCCACACCATCCACTACTATCAATGGATTCTCACCCCTTAATTGCAATTCCGGAGCCTCTGAGATCTCGGAGCTATTATTGATAGACAAACCCGCTATCTTTCCCGTTAAGCTTGTAGCCACATCCGTACCCTTAACAGCCGTAAGTTCCTCACTACCGACCTTTTGCACAGAATAACCTAATGCCTTTTCCTCTCTCTTGATACCTAACGCCGTAACGATTACCTCGTCTAATTTCTGAGTATCTTCCTGTAGTTTAACTCTATACACTGAGGATTTATTTATCGTAACCTCTTTTTGTACATAACCTATAAAGGAAATCAATAAAACCGCCCTATCCGGTACCTCCAAGCTAAAATCACCATCCAGTCCGGTAATCGTACCTAGCGTAGTACCCTTCACTACGACATTAGCTCCAATAATTGGTTCCCCTTGCGGATCCGTAATGACACCTGTGACTTTTCTATATGATTGCAGCTTCTCTTTTATTCCTTTTGCAGGATTCGAATCCGTCACCGACAATATAATACTATTGTCCAAAACTTTATACGTAACGTTGGTATCCTCAAACAACTCTTCAAGTATCGAAAACACATCTTCGCCATCGCTTCTAATAGAGACCTTCCTACTGGTGTTTATTTTTTGATTATCATAAAAAAAGCTGTACTCGGATTGACTTTCGATCTCCTTTAATACATTCTGAACCGATTCATTATTAACTTCAATAAATAAAGAGGCAGACTGCCTACGCTCAGTAATACCATACCCCATACTGATTGATCCCATTAACAACATGCCAGCTAACTTCATCCTTAATGGCAATCTACAACTGTTATAGATGTTTCCCATAGATTTAAATTTTTTTTAAGATTAAAACGTCATGATAATGATTCTCCAGGTCTGGATACAACCAAGTTTCTGTCTAAGTCAAGAATATGTTTCATTCATATTTTTAGAATTTAAAGATTAAACAATTAATAAAGTATCACTCTCTTTTTCAATACCTCACCATTTCCTCCAACCTCTTGCTCTATGGAATAGTTTATATGAGAGGCTATTTTAAAATGCTCTAAAATCCGATCCAATCTCATATTCTTAAATACCCCAGTAAAAGAACAGGATCGTAAATGATCGCCTCTCACCTCAAATTCAACATTGAAACATTTGCTCAATGTCCATAAGACCTCATCTAATGGAGTGTCTCTCAAGAGGATCGTACCATCTCTCCAAGAAATGTCCCTTTCCACATCCGTTTTGCACATATCTACACTTTTTTGGACTCGATCGTATATCACCTTATCTTCTGGTCGCATCAATAAACAACGCTTCTCCTTCTCCGCATTTACGTATGACAACCGGATCGATCCTGAGATCAATGTGGCCGAGACAAATCCATTATCCTTATACGCATCGACATTAAAATCCGTACCAAGTACCTCTATCGTAACTTGATCCTCAACTGAATGAACTATAAATTTACGATTCGGGTCTCTCTCCACCGAAAAATAGGCTTCTCCATTCAACTCTACCTCCCGTCGATCTTGAGCAAATTCAGAGGGATACTTGATATGTGTATTTGAGTTCAGCCAAACCTTAGATCCATCTGGCAGCATGATCGTACCTGTCATTCCTGAATTCATTCGTACCTCGATCCACTCTAGTTGCCTTGAGTCCTTTTTCAACAGATAGATACTCACGCTGGATAATAAAATGATCAAAAGAATAGCTGCGGTTTGTTGAAACCTTGTTTTAACAAATAACCAAGATCGCTTACGAAGCATTTTCCTTTTGACCCGTCGTAAAGCTTTCTCCGATGATGTTTTTCTTAAATTAGACCATGTAGTTGTAGCGAATAGAATATAATGCACATCACGAGCAATTTGTCTATTTTTCTCCGATGCTTGTATCCACTCTTCCACACACTCAGCCTCTCTATCCGTTAACTGTTTTGTAAAGTAACGCAAGAGAACAGATTCATTTATTTTGGGGTAAAAACGACTTTCCATAACTCTTTTTATACATAAGAGACATAAGCCAAGATATCTCCTAAACAAAAAGAAGAAAAAATGTAAATATTTTTTCATACGATTTATAATCGTTATATAACGTGAGTTCGATGTAAAATCAGAAAATAGCAAGTCGCCCGTCGTCGATGAACTTTAGGCGGGTTTCTTGTTCAAAAAGCAGTATGCTGCGATAGCTGACAATGAATTAAAAAACGATGTCTGAAAAATGTTCAATCTGTGCAATGTCCTTCAATTCATCATTGGCCGTTTCAATCAAGGTTCTTTTTCTGGGCTGAATCTTGTCAGCAATACTTATCAGGGAGTTTCTCACGCTGTTTTTAACTTTAGTGACAAGCGGTCTACCGTTAAGAAAGAGACTCTCGAGCAGAGCCTGACCGATATATCCCTTGTCCGCACATAGTTTCCCTTTGATGTTCTATAGGAACTTATCATTGTTTCAATGGCTCACGGTCATCTATATTTCCATGTGTAAACATGAAATTAACAATTTCACTTTTGTCATTGGTTATTAAATGTAACTTAAATCAGAAGAACCATCCCATAGGAGATTTTCCACGCACTGCAATCCTCTCAAATGTCTTATGAATCAGAATCCTCTGATTACGACATACACCTAAGGGGGATAGAGTCGACGAGACTAATACATGTACAGGTTCTCAACGGTACCTTCTTGATGAAAATGCTCAGAGGGGAATCCGTGCTTCCTTCTCCAGTTCCACGAAACGGTTATAAGACACCTTGTATGAAAACAGGTATTTCAGATATTTACGGACATATTCCTTGTGATAATGCTTGAAGCAGCGGAAACCACCGGAATGAAACAGGATAAGAATGACCATAATCTCAGCGTCGCTCATATGGTTAGGTTTGTTACGATGCCCACTCTTCTTGTCTTCAATCATATATTTTTCCTGTTGTAATGCAAATTCCTCGCAAAAAACATTGACCATACAATAAATCTCTGTAATTTTAGACTTTGAGAAGATAGTGGTAATCTTTTAAATGTTATATTCAGTACTATAAATTTAATACTTTTATCGCTATATTCCTATTTAACAATAGATTATATCTATTCTTATATCGAACTTACGTTAGTTTAGGAAATACTATAATGAAAAAGTTAAAAAGTACGTTAAATGAAGACATCCAACTTTTCACTTCCATCCAAAAAGGTGACAAGAAGGCCTTTGATCTCCTCTTCCTCAAATATTATCCCAGACTCTGTTCCTACGCATGCCAATATGTAAATTTTAATAACAGTGAAGAAATTGTTCAAGAAATCATGATATGGTTATGGGAGAATAGAGAAGTGATCAAAATAGAATCCTCTCCCATACCCTATCTGTTCCGAGCTGTTCGAAACAACTGCTTGAGGCAAAAAAACAGGGATGAACTGAAAAATAAAATCCTAACAATATTATATAATCATGCTAATACCCCCTACGACGATCCAAACTTCTACATCGAAGAGGAACTGATTCATAAAATAGAAAAATCCATCATGGATTTACCCGAAAATTACAGACAAGCCTTTGAAATGAATCGCTTCCAAGATATGACTTATAAACCTCAAATCCGCAACTAAGCCCTTGAACGTCCTTATTGCGTTTACACGTCCTCTCATTACTGAATTTGCAGATAATTTGAACTTGAAGCACCCACTTCTGCCTACAATATCCCCTTACCCCAC